>JAHJTL010000029.1 GCA_018829775.1 Chloroflexota bacterium
GCAATTGAAGAGGCCCCCAAGCTGGAAGCCGAGTCAACTGCAATTGAAGAGACCCCTAAACCGGACACAGAGCCAACTGCAATTGAAGAGGCCCCCAAGCTGGAAGCCGAGTCAACTGCGACTGAAGAGGCCCCTAAACCGGACACAGAGTCAACTGCGACTGAAGAGACGTTTTTGAGAGAGGTAACGGAAGAAGATGCTGGAAATCAATGATTTTGATGCCGTACGAATTTCTCTGGCCTCGCCGGAGCAGATCCGGAGCTGGTCATACGGTGAGGTAACCAAGCCGGAGACCATCAACTACCGCACGTTGAAGCCGGAACGAGATGGCCTGTTCTGCGAAAGAATCTTCGGCCCCACCAAAGACTTCGAGTGTTACTGCGGCAAGTATAAGAAAATCCGCTACAAGGGCGTGATCTGCGATAAGTGCGGCGTTGAGGTTGCTCGAGCCAAGGTACGCCGGGAGCGCATGGGCCATATTGAGCTGGCGTGTCCGGTGAGCCACATCTGGTTCGCCAAAGGAACACCCAGCCGCCTGGGCCTTCTGCTTGACCTTTCGCCGCGGAGCCTGGAACACGTACTCTACTTCTCCAATTACATCGTCACCTTGGTCAATGAAGAGGCACGCCAGGAAGCTATCACACAACTTCAGGAAAGCGTCTCCAGTGAAATTGCCGAACGCCAGAAAGCCGTTGACGATAAAATTGCCCAGATGGAGCAGGAAGGGGCAAGCGTTGAGGATGTCAATCAGCTGCGACGTCATTTCAATGAGGAAAAGATACAGCTTGAGGAAAAACTAACGAGCGAGGTGGAACGACTGAAAAACCTTTGCGTGAAAGAGTTGCTCAATGAAAGCCAGTACCACGAATTGAAGCAGAAACACGGAGAGGTTTTTGAGGCCGGTATGGGCGCTGAAGCCATCTTGCAGATCATTAAAGATATCGACATGGACAAGGTGCGCAATGGCCTGCTTCTGGAAACCCTGTCTTCTTCCGGTCAGAGGCGCAAGAAAGCGAGCAAGCAACTGCGGGTTGTTGAGGCGTTTCGCAACAGTGGTAATAAACCGGAATGGATGATTGTAACGGTTTTGCCAGTACTTCCTCCCGACCTGCGGCCCATGGTCCAGCTGGACGGTGGCAGATTTGCCACCAGCGACCTTAATGACCTGTACCGGCGGGTCATTAACCGCAACAATCGCTTGCGCCATCTAATTGAAATCGGTGCACCGGAGATCATTATCCGCAATGAGAAGCGGATGCTACAGGAGGCCGTTGACTCACTTATTGATAACGGTCGTCGCGGTCGGGCGGTCTCGGTCAGTGGCAATCACAAATTGAAGTCCCTCTCCGATATGCTCCGTGGTAAACAGGGACGCTTCCGCCAGAACCTGCTGGGAAAGAGGGTCGACTACAGCGGTCGCTCTGTTATCGTGGTTGGCCCGGAACTAAAGCTGAACCAGTGCGGTCTGCCCAGACGAATGGCTCTGGAGCTCTTTAAACCCTTTGTCATGCACCGTCTGGTAATACAAGGACTTGCCCCGAACATCAAGAGCGCCCGGCGACTAGTGGAAAGAGCCAAGCCGGAAGTCTACGATATACTCGAGGAAGTGGTAAAGGAACGCCCAGTCTGGCTGAATCGGGCCCCTACCCTGCACCGCCTCAGCATCCAGGCATTTGAGCCCGTGCTCATTGATGGCAGCGCCATCCAGATTCACCCGCTCGTCTGCTCGGCATTCAACGCTGATTTTGACGGTGACCAGATGGCGGTTCATGTCCCGCTCTCCAAAGCCGCGGTACGCGAGGCGAGAGAGCTGGCGCTCAGCCAGCACAACATGCTGCTTCCCAGCAGCGGTGAACCAACGGTCACGCCTACCCTGGATATGGTGTTTGGCTGTTACTACCTTACCACGGAAAGACCTGGAGCCAAGGGGGAAGGCAGGCGGTTTGGTAGCTTTGATGAAGCCAGGCTTGCCTATGAGCTGGATAATATCAACCTCAGGGCTAAAATCCTGGTCAGAGACCAGAGCCGAGACGGGCAGGAAATCGAGACCACAATTGGCCGTATTATGTTCAACGAAGTTCTTCCTCTGGAGCTTGGCTTCCAGAACAAAATAATTGACAAGTCTGGACTGAAGCAGATTGTCTCGGAGTGCTGTCGGACACTCAGTGACGAAGAAACGGCCAGAGTCCTTGACAGCATCAAGGAACTCGGTTTCCATTACGCTACAAAATCGGGCATTACCATTGCCATGAATGATATTGAGGTACCGGAAAGCAAAGCCAAACTGCTCGAGGAAGCGGAGGAGAGAATAGCCATCATTGATAACCAGTATAGCCGCGGTCTGATAACCGAGGGCGAGCGGTATAACGGCGTCGTCGGTGTCTGGATGGAAACCATGGACCGTATTACCAGTACCATCTCGGACACTCTGGACCGTTATGGTGGCATTTACATGATGGCCACCTCCGGGGCCAAAGGTAATATTTCCCAGATTACCCAGATGGCCGGCATGCGCGGCCTGATGACCGACCCTTCCGGTAAAATCATCGACTTCCCCATCAAATCGAGCCTGCGTGAAGGACATTCTGTCCTCGAGTACTTTATCTCCACGCACGGTGCGCGCAAGGGACTGGCCGATACGGCATTGAGAACTTCGGACAGCGGTTATCTTACCAGACGGCTCATTGACGTGGCCCAGGATGTCATCGTCTTTGAAGAGGACTGCGGGACTGTCGACGGTATCTGGATTTCAGAACCGCAAGAAAAAACGTTGCTTCCCTCGTTCGCAGAACGCATCACCGACAGGCTGGTGGCAAGCCAAATAGCCCATCCCAAAACAGGGAAGGTCATCGCTGACCACAATGAGGAGATCGATGAGCAAAAGGCAGCTGAAATCATCGATGCTGGAATCAACCGGGTGCACGTCAGGTCGCCCCTCTCCTGCCAGTCCAGACGAGGTACCTGCCAGATGTGCTATAATCGTGACCTGTCTCGCGGCCGGCCGGTTAAACTCAATACGGCAGTGGGAATCATCGCCGCCCAGAGTATCGGCGAGCCGGGCACTCAGCTGACGCTGCGTACCTTCCACACCGGTGGCGTGGCCGGTCTCGACATCACCAGCGGCCTGCCCCGAGTAGAAGAGCTCTTTGAAGCCAGAACTCCCAAAGGTCAGGCCATTATCTCCGAAATAGGTGGCCTAATCGATGTTATCCAGGATGAGCAAGGCAGGAGGGTAAAAATCACCAGTTCCGAGACCTACCATGATGAGTATGCCTTGCCTGCTAGGTGGGAGGTAATGGTCAATGATAAACAGTGGGTAGATATCGGCGCGGTGCTTGCGACTCCACCCGCTGCCAAGGAAACCAAAACCAAAGCCAAAACCAAGGCAGTCTCCAAGGAGACGCATCCCATCGTAGCGCGCATCGCTGGCAACGTTAATATCCGAAAAAAGAGCCAGCTATTCATCAGCTATGAAGAGATGGAGGAACGGGTGTACGTTATCCCTACCGCAGCCGGTATCAGAGTCCAGACTGGAGAGTCGGTGCGTGCTGGCCAGCAGCTTACCGATGGCTCGGTGAACCCGCAAGATATATTGCGCATTCTCGGTCGTGAGGCCGTACAGCTCTACCTGGTAGATGAAGTACAGAAAGTATACCGCTCTCAGGGCGTGAACATAAACGACAAGCACCTCGAGATTATCGTCCATCAGATGCTGACGAAAGTCCGAATCGATTCCGCCGGTGACACCGACCTGGTGCCGGATGAGCTGGTAGACAAGTATGTCTATGCGGACATCAATGCCAAAGTACTGGCAGAAGGTGGTGAACCGGCCACCGCGCACACGGTACTGCTGGGCATAACCAGGGCATCGCTGAGCACGGCTAGCTGGCTGGCGGCGGCTTCCTTCCAGGAAACAACCAGGGTGCTTACTGAAGCGGCCGTCTACGGCAAGATAGACAAACTGGTCGGGCTCAAAGAAAACGTCATCATCGGGAAATTGATTCCCGCTCATTACCTGCAGCTGGAAGAAGCGCCAGCGGCACTTCCTGATGAATCAGAAGCATTGCTGGACCTGTCACTGGGTGAAATGACTGAAGAGGCACCAGATGTGAGGGTCGCCAAAGCACCGGGGGAGCTCCTGGACCAGCTGCTCGGTAAAGAGCCTCAGGAGATGTCCAGCCTGACAACCCCGGAAGAGGAAGCAGGTCCATCGGGCAGTGAAGATGATGAGTTGAAGTCAGAGGATTAATGGGGGTGAGGTTTAAATAGCTCGTATTATATCAGGCAAGCCCAGCACTGAAGATGCTCCCCTTGACACCAGCCTCAGGCCGCGCCGCATTACTGAGTTCGTCGGACAGGAAAAGATCAAAGAGAACCTGAGCATTGCCATCGCGGCGGCGAAGGGTAGAGGCGAGGCACTGGACCACGTGCTGCTTTACGGGCCGCCCGGACTGGGAAAGACCACCCTCGCAAACATCATTGCCGCCGAAATGGGGGTGAATATCCGGGTTACATCAGGGCCTGCCATTGAACGTACCGGCGACCTCGCCGCCATACTGACCAACCTGCATGACAAGGATATCCTTTTCATCGATGAGATTCACCGCCTCAGCCGCGCCGTTGAAGAAATCCTTTATCCGGCGATGGAGGATTACGCCCTCGATATCATCATCGGCAAGGGCCCCGGCGCCAGAAGTCTGCGACTCAACCTGCCTGATTTCACCTTGCTTGGCGCTACAACCCGTTATGCTCTTCTCAGCCCGCCCCTTCGCGACCGTTTTGGCGCTGTCTACCGACTCGATTTTTACGACCATAAATCAATAGAGGCAATCCTGCATCGCTCCGCCCGCATCCTGCAGATTGAGGCAGAGGGAGAAGGACTGAAGGAAATCGCCCGCCGCGCCCGGGGGACGCCGCGCGTGGCCAATCGACTCCTCAAACGGGTCAGGGACTACGCCCAGGTGATAGGCGATGGCACGGCCACACATGCCGCGGCCGTCGAAGCGCTGGCCAAGCTCGAAGTTGATGCAATTGGCCTGGATGAAGTCGACCACAAGCTGCTGCGGACTATTGTGGAAAAATTTAACGGCGGCCCGGTTGGTCTTGAGACCCTGGCCGCCGCTATCAGCGAGGAATCGGACACCATTATGGATGTCTACGAACCCTACCTGCTGCAGCTGGGCTTCCTGGAGCGCACCCCCCGCGGCCGCACCGCTACCCAGCTGGCCTACCAGCACCTTGGACTGCCATATAATAAAGAGAGACCTCCCCAGGGCACTTTATTATAGGTGCTTCTCCAGCCTACTTTTTTATTTATAAACCTCTCTGGGTGGACAGAAGACATCCAGAGCCACGCAACCCGCCGCACCGGCAGTACCCCCATGGTTTGTACTGGATGGAACCGAGTACATGTCCCCTTTTTTCACCAGCCTGGTCTCATCCCCGATGGTAAATTCAATTTCACCTTCCAGGACGAGCCCCATCTGCTCTTCGGCGTGGTTATGAAGCGGGGCTACTGCGTTGGGCTGCAAGGTAACATGGGAAAACATGATGCGCTGCCCTGATACCACATGCACCAGGAACCCCGGTGCCGGCTCGAATACCTTGAAATCCTGCGGAAAATCGTAGAACATTTTCCACCTCCTGGGTCCAATATGCTCAGTTTTATCCTCAATGCAGCCAGTCTAAATGCCTTCCAGTGTGGCGAACTGTGCCATGGCATCGTAGTTGTAGTCTTTGGCAGAGCTGACCCGTAACTTATCTGGCATACTTACTGGAGGTTCTCCTTTGACTAACTTTACCAACTCAAAGGCTTTCTCCACCCGTTTCTCATCGCCTTCCAGTGCCAGCACTACCGCCCCTTCAGACCCGCCGACACCACCGGAACCGATGTGGTACGCTCTGACGCCGGTCATTACACCTATTGCCTCTATTTCGGTAAGCACCTTGCCCAGTACCACTGGCATCAGCTTGGCCGGCAGTCCCATACTGTATTTAAAATAATAGTGCCCGGTGTGTTTGGCCGCCTCAATCACCGACGGTACCAGCTTCTCCAGCCCTATCGGCATGATGAGGTGCGAGCCGCGCGGCGTCACAATCGGCCAGCACATCCCGATGGTGCCCCCCTTCATGCCGGCGGCGAAAATGCCGGCATTGCCCTCCATATCAATGGCATTGCCTCCCTTGATAAAGACGTCATCTGGACCGAAATCGAGTATTTCCACATTGGAATCAGCCCCCTCCACCACCTTGCCTTTGCGGACAACGTGTGAGGTGCAAGGCGGCGCTCCGGGGTTGGCATTAGTTATGCCACCGCAGACGAGTCCCGCCGTCTGGTTGGCCCTATTCTCAATCTTTATCCCGAAGAGCTCTTCACTGACGAAAGCATTGGTGATACCGCGTCCGATGATAATAATGCCGTTCTTATAGGCGTTCTGGACCTCGGGCAGCGCCACCGTGGCTTTAGCCAGCAGCCTTCTCGACTCTGCCGGGTTCAGCACCACCAGGGCTGATATCTGTTTCTGTCCGGGCTCGGGCTGCGGATAATTTACTTCGTAAAACAATGGACACCTCCTCACAAAATTTGTCCTATTCTAGCATTTTTCATCATTTATTCAAAACCCGGTATGGTTACACAGCCAATTTTGCAACTCACCTGACAGATTGTTTACAATTGTAATAAGGATGAAATCGGTGCTTGTTCACGTCTGCTGCGCACACTGCGCCGCCTATACCGTCAACCACTGGCGGGAACAGGGGTATGCCGTCAGTGCCTTCTGGTACAACCCGAATATCCACCCCTATACCGAACACGAACGACGCCTCGAGGCAATGAAAGCACTGGCAACTCAATCGACGTTTCCCCTGATTGTCAGCGACGGCTACGAAATCATCGATTACTTCCGCCAGGTGGTCGGGCATGAGGACGACCGCTGCCGCCGCTGCTTTCAAATGCGCCTCTCCCGGACCGCCGAAGTTGCCCGCGAAAGGAACTTTAGCGCTTTTACCACCACCCTGCTTATCAGCCCCCACCAGAAGCACGAGCTCATCCAGGAAATCGGAGCCGGTATTGCGGAGAAAACAGGCATTGAATTCCTCTATGCCGACCTCCGTAAAAGATATTCGGACAGCCGCCACCTGACCAGGAAACTTGAACTCTACCGTCAGCAGTACTGCGGCTGCGTTTACAGCGAATGGGAACGGTACGCAAACGTCAAGATAGAATAACCGGAAGCAGCCGCCAGAAAAGCGGGACTTGGAATATGGGCAAAATAAAAGGGAGCCCAGTACCGGGCTCCCTTATTCATTCCGGCGTGTACTATTAATTTAGTCCGTATTCTGGTATGTTCGCGGCCCGTGCCATCCTTCCTGGATGGCAATCATGTGTCGACCGCGTACCTCGTTCATAATTCGGGGCTTTGGAGATAACTGGTTCAGAGCTGCGGGCGTGTTGCCGGTCCACACTTTGATTTCACTGGCATCTTCCTCGGTGATGAGGCCTTCCTCAATGGCCTTCTCCAGCATCTCCATCCTTAATTCAGAATTCTTGCATTCCTTAAGTCGCTGCTGGATATTTTGCCTTACCCCCTGGAACCCTTTCCAGCCGTTATCGGTCAAAGATTCGGGATTCGAGCGCATTATGCAGAAGGCGTTTCTCAGCTTCGTCCAGTTAAGGGCCTCCGGCCTCTTCTCCCACCATTCTTCTATCTCCTCGGCCTCTTCCTCTGTAATCAGCCCTTCCTCAACCGCCCGCTCCAGGAATTCGTAGAATGCTTCCTCACAGCGCTCAGCCATCATTTCCTGCTTCGCCTGCGCAAAGGCATCGCTCAGCTCTTCCTCGGATATGCTCAGAATTTTGGCCACTCTGGAAAGAAGTTCGCTGGACTCGGTGGACACAAACATTCTGACTCTAGGCATAATCTCATTCAGCTCTCCGAGCAATTCCTCTTCATCTGGCTCAACCTCTTCGTCTTCCTGGGCCAGAACCGCCACCGCGCCGCTCACAGTCAAGGTGAGGATGGCCACCAGCACCGCGATTAAAACTTTCATTTTCTTGGACATTTTTCCTGTCTCCTTTCATCAATCTGACAATCGTACTGATATGTGAAAAGGGGTGGGGGAAGAATCCCCCACCCCCAGTTACTTTCCCGCTATTCCAGAATTGCGTAGGCTACCTGAACGTTAAGGCTGATTTCCATCTCACCGGGGCTGATTGGGGTGGGTGGTTCCGCTGACATAGCTGCCTCAGCGAAGTAGTCCTGACGGTAGACCGGGTAAGGATATGCTGCATTTTCAGTAATATAGACCGGTTTACCCAGTTTTATGCCGGCCAGTTCGGCAAGCTGTTTGGCTTTAGCCGCCGCATCAGCCACCGCTTTTTCCCTTGCTTCATCCTGATATGGCGCTGGGTCTTCGATGGTGAATCCGATGCTGTCAATGCGAGTGAGGTCGCCTCCCGCCACCGCCACCACATCAATGATGGCACCGACCTCGTCCATATCGCGTACCTTGGCCGTTACCATGTTGGTAACCCGGTATCCAATCACCACCTCTTTTCCCTGTTTCTCATCCCAGCGGGTTACGCGGTGAATGTTGAAGTACTGTGTCTGAATGTCCTTCTCGTCAACGCCGCTGCCTTCCAGAGCGGACATTACCGCAGTCATCGCCTCGGCAGCCTGTGCCTGGGCCACAGCCACGCTGGACTCCTGAGCTTCAATGCCCAGCCTGAGTATGGCGATATCGGGGACGGCGCTTACCTTTCCGCTACCGCTTACCCAGATTCCCTCCTGCTGGTTGCTGAGGGTGACCTTCAAATTCGACCCGGTGACGCCCAGTGCACCGCCCTCTTGAGTGCAACCGGCCAGACCAACCACCGTAATTACCAGTGCCAGACCAGCCGCCAGAAACCATTTCTTCCTCATGCCTTACCTCCTTTTTTATTTTCCATTAATAAAAACGAAAAAGTCGCCGTTTGGTTAGCGGCGACTTCCTCAAATTTCTAAAATCTTTATCTAATTCTAACGACTTAAGCTGTGTTGTACCTGTATGTCAGTCCTCGTCTTCAGCTTCCTCAAGTAACTGGAGTAGTTTCTCATATTCAATATTGGACACTTCAAGTGCCCGGAGCAAAGCCGGTCTGGCCGACTCAGGTATTCTCTGCAACGCTGCCCGCAGGGCTTCCGGGTGCTTTTTGGCATTCTGGGCAAGAATCAGCCTGAGTCTGGCCCGTCTATCCAGTGTCTCATCTTCATCCTCTTCCTCCACCTCATCTTCCGGACTTGGAACGGCCGCCGGAACTGGTTTCAGTACCGGTGCTTTTTCCGGTACCGGCTTGGCCGGAGCCGCCGTTATCTCCGGCTTCCCTTTTTGCGGCTCTCCAGCCCTGGCTGGTAACGGCGCCTGAGCGGCGGCTTCGGGAGGTGGCGGTGCCATCATCACACCTGGCTTCGGCTCTTCAGGCTCAACAGTTACTGCCGGTGCCTCCCTTACTGCTTCCGGTAGTGCGGGGGCTGCTTCCGGCACTGCCGGCGGCATGGTAAGGATGCCCGGTGCGCCCTCTTCGGTACCCACCAGAACTGCCATGGCCATTAACTGGTTATTCATTCGCTCGGTGGCCTTCTCCATGTGATTCAGCTTGCCCTTGTCTGCCATGTTCACTATCTCATTGACCCTTCTATCCACCAGTTCTGCGTAGTATTCGGCCTTGCCCAGCTCCGAAGGGGTCAATGCCAGTCTTACCCTTTCCGTAGCCAGCTTTACCGGGTACAGTGGCTGGTCCGGCATGCTGTTCCCGGCAGCTGCTACCGTGCCGCCACTGGCCATGAGCAGCACCAGGACCGCAATTACCGCCGTTGCCCATTGTGGCTGCCAGCCGAACAGTGAGAAGCGGCGCTTCTTCCTCTCCTCTATACCTCTGAGTTCGGTAAGTATCTGATACCTGGCCCTCTCTTTGAATTCTGGCCGAGGAGCGATATCCAGGGTTTCCTTGGTATCGAGTGCCGTCTGCAGCAATGGCTCAAGCGCAGCGGCGTGCTCCGGATAGCTCGCCAGACACTGCTCAACGGTCTCACCGCCGGTCAGAATACGCTCCAGGCATTCATCCAAGATATTAAAAAACTCTTTATCGTTCTTCATTGCTTTACCCTGTCGCTACCATTTTGCGCAGAGATACGATGGCGCTGTGCTGCAATGCCTTGATGGCTCCCTCACTTTTGCCCATTGATTTGGCCACCTCTGCCACCGACAGTCCACCGGCAAAGCGGAGTGATACCACTTCGCGCTGCAGACTGGTCAGCCGCCTGGTGGCTGCCACCAGACTCTCGATATCCATTTTCCGTTCCGTATCGGTACTGGGATTACTGTTACTGCTGCCGACCAGCGCCTCATCAAGGGGAACTGTTGCCCGTTTCGACTTCCTTCTCCAGTAGTCGACCATCTGGTTATGGGCAATGCGAAACAGCCAGGAAGAGAACGGACTCCCCTTTGACCTGTAGCCGGAGATAGACTTGAATGCCTTCAGAAAGACCTGCTGTGTCATGTCCTCTGCCTCGGTCCTATCCCCTGTTTTGAGAACTATATATCGATAAATCTTATCGAAGTTCTCCTCATATAACTGCGTTAAAGCTGCCTCGTCATGCTCTTTTGCCCGCCGGACGAGGCTCTCTTCATCTTGCACCTGACAACTCCATACAGCCAGCCACTCGTTCAAGGGTATCCATTTTTAATGCTATATGGTGCTACCCTGTGCATATAGTATAACGAACGAGCATGGGAAAAGATAGCGCCTCTGGCTATGAATTGCGCTGTGGTGAGGTTTACAAATATTGTGTTAAAATCATACGTAACCGTATCCGCACTTATCCGGGGGGAAAAGGCTTTGGCGTACTACGTGCGCTATATGCGCAAAGAGGATATAACACAGGCCAATGCGATTGACCGGGAGGTCTTTCCCACTCAGTGGCCGCCGCCTGATTATCGCCGCGAGCTGCAGAATCCGCTGTCCCGCTTGATAGTCGTCTGCGATGATAGCCAGAAGACAGAAGAGCCCAAAATAGATATTCCTCAAGAATATGTCTCTGGCCCTGTGTCACGGATAAAACGATGGTGGCAGCGGAACGGGTTCTTCAGGGAAAAACCGCCTCCATCCAGCGATCAGTCCATCATCGGCTTTGCCAGCATGTGGGTGATGGCCGATGAAGCCCATATCACCAACATCGCGGTGCGCCAGAGTTACCAGCGCCAGGGCATCGGTGAACTGCTGCTCATCTCAATCATCGACCTCGCCGCAGAGCTTAAAGCTAGTATCGTTACCCTCGAGGTACGGGTCTCCAACCTGCCGGCGCAGAATCTGTATAACAAGTACGGCTTGGTGCAGGTGGGCCTGCGCCGCGGCTATTACACGGACAATCGCGAAGACGCCCTGCTGATGTCCACGTCCAGTATCACTTCCGCCCCGCTCCAGGCACAGCTCCTGCAACTGAAACAAGCCCATACCCTTAAATACGGTGAAAGGTTTAAGTCCCTGACCGGCAGCACGTCGGCATAATCCGGGCCGAAATAAGAAGCCTTGAAAAGCCATCTACAATACACCTCGCCACTTTGACCGTTGGCAGGTGACGTGATAGAATTAAGACACCAAGGGCTGGACTCGCGGCCAAGGGGGTGTAGAGCGATGTCAGGTCATTCAAAGTGGCATTCCATCAGGCACCAGAAGGGCATTACCGATGCCCGTCGTGGTCAGCTTTTTACCAAATCAACCCGTGAGATTATAATTGCGGTGCGTGAAGGCGGCAGCAACCCGGAGGCCAACTTCCGCCTGCGACTTGCCGTCCAGAAGGCCCGCGACAACAACATGCCCATGGACAATATCGAGCGGTCCATCAAGAAGGGCAGCGGTGAGCTGGGAGGCACGTTTTTGACCGAGCTGGTCCTGGAAGGCTATGGCCCGAGCGGTATCGCCATCCTTGTGGAAGCGCTCACCGATAACCGTAACCGGACGATACAGGATGTGCGCAGCACCTTTTCCAAACATGGCGGCAGTCTCGGAGAGAACGGCTGCGTGTCCTGGATATTTGATGCCAAAGGACTGATTACCGTCAGGACCGATGGCCTTGATGCCGACGACCTGGCCCTGAACGCCATTGATGCCGGCGCCGACGACGTGCAGATAGAGAGCGGCTACGTGGAAATCTACACCATGCCCGAAGACCTTGAGACGGTCAGGTCGGCACTGGAAACGAAGAAAATACCCATCGCCTCGGCGGAACTGTTCAAGGTGCCCAAGACGATGGTCCAGCTTGATGATAAGGCCGCCATGCAGACCATGAAGCTACTGGAAAAGCTGGAGGAACTGGACGAGGTGCAGCACGTGTCCAGCAATGCCGACTTCCCCGATGCGGTTCTGGAGCAGTACCAGCTGCAGGCTTCCGGTTGATGGTTATCCACGATGAGAGTGTTAGGTATCGACCCGGGCACAGTCACCATGGGCTACGGAGTTGTAGAGAGCAATAACGATGACTTAAGCATGGTCGACTGCGGCGCACTGGTTACTTCGGAGCGCTCCCCTATCGGGGAGCGTTTGTGTTATCTCTACCGCCAGCTTTTGTGCATCATCGAGAACTACCATCCTGATATGGTGGCCGTGGAGCAGCCGTTTGTCGCCATCAACGCTCGCTCGGCGCTGGCCATAGGCAAAGCCCAGGCGATTGCATTGCTTGCCGCCGCCACCCAGGACATTCCCGCCTACGAGTACACCCCGGCCCGGATAAAGCAGAGCGTCGCCAACTACGGCGCCAGCAGCAAGGCGCAGGTGCAGGAGATGGTCCGACTTCAGTTGAATTTAAAGGAAGTCCCACAGCCCGATGACGCCGCCGACGCTTTGGCGGTAGCCATCTGCCACCTGCGTGAGATACACCTGAGCGAGCTGCTCGCCAGACAGGAGAAGAAGCAATGATATCCAGTTTACACGGGAAAGTAGAGTCTCTCGGCAGCAACTGGGCCGTGGTCAACGTAAACGGCGTCGGCTTTCAGGTCTTTATGCCCACCTCCACCCTGAGCGCCGTCGGTGCGGTTGGGAAAGAGGTGCAGCTTTTCACCCACCTCCACCTCCGCGAGGACAACGTTGCCCTCTACGGCTTCGCTTCTGCCGAAGAGCTTGCCCTCTTCCAGTTGCTCATCAGCGTCAACGGCCTCGGCCCGCGTCTGGCGCTGACGATGCTCTCGGGAATGAGCGCGGAGCAGCTGGTCATCGCCATCGCCACCGGCAGCGTTGATTTACTCACGGTGATTCCCGGCATCGGCAAGAAGGTTGCCACCCGCATCGTCCTTGAATTGAAGGAGAAAATCGGTTCCGGCTGGATAAGCACCCCCGCCACCCTGCTGGCCCAGGAGAACACCGATGTCCTTGCCGCCCTCACCTCCCTGGGCTACTCCGCCCCCGAAGCCGCCCGCGCTGTGGCCACTTTGCCCCCCGCCTCAGATTTACCTCTGGAGGAAAAAATCAAGCTGGCATTGCAGTATTTTGGGAAGTAAACATGCTCACCGTAAGAAGGGCAGCCTTACCGGACCTGGATGCCATCACCGAAATCTATAATGCGGCGATTCTGAAAACGGTGGCCACGTTCGATACCGAGCCGAAGACCGACGCGGAACAGAAGAGCTGGTTTGACGGTCACGGTCCCAGATACCCGATACTGGTTGCCGAACAGGATGACCTCATCGTCGGGTGGGCGTCGCTCAGCATGTGGGCAGACCGCTGTGGCTATTCCGATACCGCCGAAGCTTCGCTCTATGTCAGGGAGGAACACCAAGGCAGGGGAATCGGGCGAAAGCTCATGGAAGCAATGGTCCGGGAAGGCAAAAAAGCAGGCCTCCACACCGTGATTGCCCGCATCGTGGAGGGCAACGAGGTGAGCATACATCTTGCCGAGTCAGCCGGTTTCAAGCACATTGGCGTCATGAAAGAGGTGGGCCGCAAATTCGGCAAACTCCTGGACGTATATCTGATGCAGTTGATTTATGAGTGAGCGGTATTGCAGTATTTTGGGGAGAAGTGATGGATGAAATACGTTTAACATCAATTGACGAATTTCATCAAAAAATAAGGGGCTATAATAGCCGCACTGATATTTATAGAGGTGTACGGAAAAAAGACTATGAATTAATTCCAAAAGTTGGAAGGGAAGATTTTAAACCCATCACTACACGCAGGGCAGAAGAACGACGTATGGTGAGATGGTTTAAGGAAAGAGCAATACCTTATTTGGAATTCTCTCCACATGATGAATGGGAGTGGCTAGCAATAGCGCAACATCATGGTTTGCCGACCAGACTATTAGATTGGACAAGAAATCCCTTAGTAGCCGCTTACTTTGCGGTAGAGAACTATTATGAGGGTGATAGTGCAATATACGTATTAAAAGGGAAAGGAGTCATTTCAGTAGAAAAAAATCCTGATCCATTTAAATACGATAAGGTTGGGAAATATGTTCCTCGCCACATTTCAAAACGCATAATTGCTCAAACAGGGGTATTTACAATTCATCCACAACCAGAGAAGGCTTTCATCTCTGATAATATAGATAAACTAATAATTCCTGATGTTTTACGTGGCGAATTAAAAAGGATCTTAAATACATATGGAATTAATCGATCGGTATTGTTTCCTGGTCTAGACGGCTTAACTAATCATATTACTTGGCTGAGAACCAGGTCTATTGGGTAAGATTAATGGATTTTTAATCATAATAGGGAGCGTGGTATCTTAATACCCCATCCCCTTTATCCCCCACAGCAAGGAGAGTCCAAGAGAGGCGAAGCCTCTCTTTTTAAATTAGTCCCCCTCTCCTTTGAAGGAGAGGGGGACACAGGGGGTGAGGTAGCTAACTACTCCACCCCCCTCTTTTCTATTAACTTATTTATCGCTTACTTTTTAGCCGCGGGGAATTGCGGTTCCGTAACGTGGCCGGCGGGTCGGCGGCCTGGCCTGAGGGTATATTTGGGTAACGTAGCCTCAGACCCATTCCTGGTAATGGAAATCCGGCGCGCGCCTCTCTGGTCCCTCGCTATTCTGGAAAGGGGGTCCAGTTTGGCCATCATCCCCGGGGTTAGCGCATCAAGATAACTCCTCGTCACCATCTTCTTCCACCTCCTCTGGGTATAATAGCACTGGAATAGTCAAATAAACATCCACCTAAAGTAATTGTTTATATGGTACTTTAGTCTGGTTCACGCAGACAGCCCGTTTCATCAGCATAATGAAGCGGTTCCGGTCATATCCTGAACTTCATTGAAGCCATCATCATAACAGGATATACTATTTGTAAAATCATGCTCTTTTGATTAGCTATGCCAGATTTTGAAATTTTTTCCGATTTCAAGATGACCGGTGACCAGCCCCAGGCGGTGGATAAGCTGGTGGACGGCCTTCACAGTGGCTTCAACCGTCAGACGTTGCTCGGCGTTACCGGCAGTGGCAAGACCTTCACCATGGCCAATGTGATTGAACGGGTGCAGCGGCCTACTCTTGTCCTCTGCCACAACAAGACACTGGCGGCACAGCTTGCCAGCGAGTTCCGCGATTTCTTCCCCAACAATGCCGTGGAGTACTTTGTCAGTTACTATGATTACTACCAGCCGGAAGCCTATGTTCCGCGCACTGATACCTACATCGAGAAGGAAATAGATATCAACGAGGAGATTGACAAGCTGCGCCACGCTGCCACCAGAGCTCTCTTTGAGCGGCGCGACGTGCTCATCGTCGCCTCGGTGTCCTGCATCTACAGCCTCGGCGAGCCGGAGGAATACCGCAGCTTCGTGGTCAGTCTCAAACGGGGAGAGAGCTACGGTCGACAGAAGCTGCTCCGCAAGCTGGTGGACATGCAGTACGAGCGCAACGATATCGATTTCACCCGCGGCAGGTTCCGCGTCAGGGGCGACACTCTGGAAATACAGCCGTCCTACGAGGAGCTGGCACTGCGCATCGAGTTCTTTGGCGATGACATCGACCGCATGGTCCAGATAGACCCGCTTACCGGTGAATTGCTCGCCGAGCTCGATTCCGTTGACATCTACCCGGCCAAGCACTTCGTTACCTCGCATGACAAACTCATACTGGCCCTTGAAACCATAAAGCAGGAACTGGAAGAAAGGCTGTCCGAACTCAAATCGCAGGGCAAGCTGCTGGAAGCCGCCCGCCTGGAGTCGAGAACCAACTACGATTTAGAGATGCTCCGCGAGGCCGGCTACTGCCACGCCGTAGAAAACTATTCCCGCCACCTCTCCCAGCGGGCACCGGGCAGCCCACCCTGGACGCTGCTAAACTACTTCCCCGATGATTATCTGCTCTTTATCGATGAGTCCCACATGACCCTGCCCCAGGTGCGCGGCATGTATCACGGCGACCGCTCCCGCAAGGAAACGCTGGTGGAATACGGCTTCCGGTTGCCCTCGGCGCTGGACAACCGACCGCTCAACTTCCAGGAATTCAACGAGCGCATTAATCAGGTTGTCTACGTCTCCGCTACCCCCGCCGACTACGAATATGAGCACAGCCAGCAGGTTGCGGAACAGCTCGTCCGCCCCACCGGCCTGCTGGAACCGACGGTCGAGGTCAGGCCGACCAAAGGACAGGTTGATGACCTCCTCGACCAGATAAAGAGCAGAGTCGATAAAGGCGAGCGGTGCCTGGTAACCACGCTGACCAAACGTATGGCGGAAGAGCTCTCCGATTACCTCATTGAGATGGGCACCAGGACGCACTACCTCCACTCCGAAATCGACACGCTGGAGAGGGTGGAGATACTGCGCAACCTCCGCCTCGGCGTTTACGATGTTGTCGTAGGTATCAACCTGCTGCGCGAGGGACTTGACCTTCCCGAGGTCAGCCTGGTGGCCATCCTGGACGCGGATAAAGAAGGTTTTTTGAGGTCGAGGGAAGCATTAATTCAGACCATGGGGCGCGCGTCACGCCACATTGGCGGACACGTCATCATGTACGCCGATACCACCACCGGCTCCATGAAAGCCGCCATGGATGAGACGCAGCGCCGACGAGGTATTCAGGAAGCGTTCAACCGGGAGCACGGCATAACCCCGCAGGGTATCAGGAAAGCCATCCGGGATATCACGGAACGGGTGAAGGTGGTAGCGGAAGCACGTGCCCCGTATACTGCTGAAGCCCCGGCAACGAAGGAGGACGTGGCCCGACTTATCAAGGAACTGGAGACGCAGATGAAAGCCGCCGCCAGAGGCTTAGAGTTTGAAAAGGCAGCCCTGCTGCGCGACCGCATTATAGAATTGCGCCGGGAATTCGACGAAGTTCAGGTGGAAATCAGGAAATGAGCCAGGAACCTGAAGACATTAGGCAGCAGCGCCGCGAGGAGAAGCTCAGGAAAAAGCGGGAGCGCATACCCAAGCACGGCAAAAACCTGGCTAGAATATATATGGATGCTATTTTGAAAAGACTGAAGCGTAGGTAGTGGGTCAATTTGAAAAAAAATGCGAAATGTGGGGATATCCCACTTGACAAATAATCCCACCAATGGTATGGTGTCAATATGGTAGTTATAATAAGGGATAAAGAGTTAAAAAGGATAGCTGAGAGCGTGAGGCCAGATTCTAAAAAACGAGTGGTTTTGCCTAAGAGTGTGGTGGGGGAAGGTATCACATATCATATATACAGCAACAGCGATGGGCAGATTGTTCTTGACCCGCAGATAACCATCCCCGCTTCAGAAGCATGGCTGTTCAATAACCCAGATGCTCTTGCATTAGTTCGGCGGGGTCTTTCCGACGCTGCACAGGGCAGGGTGTCAAAAGTTGACCTTGACACCCTATAGGGTCAAACGTTTTGTTTGATTTAGAATGGACAGACAAAGCAAAGGAAACCTATGAACTGCTCAAGGCAGATGCATCCCAAAAGAAACGCTACAAAGCTGTCAGGAAAGCCATCAAGTTACTAGCGAGGAATCCTCGGCATCCCAGCCTCCAGTCTCACGAATTCACAAGTCTGAGAGGCCCTAATGGGGAAAAAGGTTTCGAAGCATATGCAGAGCAGGAGACACCGGCAGCCTATAGAGTCTTTTGGTATTATGGCCCCTCAAGGGGCATAATCACAATTTTTGCAATTACTTCTCATCCATAGTCACGCTTTAACAAAGGGAAACTATTTCTTCGGTTTCTGAAGAACGCTTCTGCCTTGAGAAGTACGGCAATGCCTATCGTGACCACATGAATCGGACGCCGAGGTGGATAGGAATACCAAGATGAGGAAAGAAGCTCAGGAAAAAGCGGGAGCGCATACCCAAGCACGGCAAAAACCTGGCCCGCGTTTATATGGATGCGATTCTGAAGAGGCTAAGGCGGCAATGAGCAGGTGGTATTGAAGGCTTGGTTTAAGCAGTTTTCTCCTCTAGAGATTCTTTTTCCTGCTTACCATAGTTTATGGGGACAATTTGAATCACTATAGGCAATTCAACGCTTGTACCTTGTTGCCAAACCGAAGAGGCAAGACCCGGTGTTTGGTAAACTGTCTGTTGATATGACGCTAATCCATTTGTTTCTGATTTATTCATTTCCGTCACCTAATTAGATTATAGCAATCATCAAACTGTTTTTCTATAGTACTTGAGTACTACGAATATCTTATCCACCCCTCATCAATGACCATTTCTTGATGTCCTGGAGTTGGCACAGGTACCACAGGAGGGGCAATTGTTATACGATTTACCTGCTTAATTGTGCGGAAAATGTGTGTCATTATCTCGGACTCAATCGCAGCCCTATTGAAAGTTCCAGTGGCTGACTGCTGTTGTCCTAAAAACGTCTGTGGACTGTATGGTGTATTCAGCTCCATCATTCCTTCATATTCACTGTACAATTCCCAGATTAGCGTTTCAACTTCAGTTGATGCATCTGTTACCTTTAGCCCAATTTCTTTTGCCTCTTTACGTCCAATAAGATAATCGTGTGAACCAAGCTGCTTCGCTAGAATTTCCACTATCCGTTTTATTTCCTTGGGTCTATCTGCCATATGTATTTTTAAAAGTCCTTTTGCCAACATCACTATTTGTGGTCTCACTCTGTGTGCAGCCCCAAGTGCAAGAGGTGCGCAAGGGTTCATCTTGCTTAGTGTTTCTAGTGCTACTGACAAGCCAACGTCACCTTTAAGCCCAATTTCACGTTTTGCTAAATCAATAAAAGATACTACGTCCTCCACATTCATCGGCAATGTATTTTGTGGTGATATTGGCACTCCAGGAATTGGTGGATTAAACGGATTTTGAGTAGAAGGGTCTATCGGTCCCAATTGACCAAGTCTACCCATAACAATCTCATCTGCGCCAAGACATATCAATGTTCCACAACTCAACGCCCTGAACGGAACTAGAATACCGAATACCTCGCAGAATTCCCGTATAAGGTGTACAAGTCCCCAACCTGCAACTGTTATACCACCTTGTGTATAGAGAAACAAGTCAATCTTATTCGTTGTCCCTATTTCGCGAAGGTGACTGAATATTAAGGGATGACAATCGTGAGCAATCTTAGTCGGTAGATTCTGCCGATCGCCTGTGACATAGCAAATAACTTTGCTGCCCCTTGCCTCCTGAATCTGGTTAATTA
>JAHJTL010000030.1 GCA_018829775.1 Chloroflexota bacterium
AAATCGGCCACCCTGTGAAAAGGGCTCAAGGAGTGGCGCGGGGTTGGCCATAGTCTAACTCAGTTTACCGTCATTAGCAACTGCCCCCTTTCCTCCGTTTTCCGATGTGTTGGCGGGTCTGGTGCGCATGGAATCGCCTCTAAGCTCTATCCGGTAGGCGTTGTGCAGCAGCCGGTCACAGATGGCATCGGCCAGGGTTGGGTCGCCGATATTCGGATGCCAGTCACCGATGGGACACTGGCTGGCGATAACGGTAGCTCCCAATTGATAGCGGTCCTCGATTATCTCCAGCAGGTCTCGCTGTTCCCAGTCCGCCAGTGTGGTGAGCAGGAAGTCATCGATAATCAAGAGTTGCACCCGGCTCAGCTTAGCCAGCGCCTTGAGATGGGAGCCGTCTCCGCGGGACTGCTGGAGGGTTTCAAACAGCCGTGGAGCCCGCATATAAAGCACCGTATAACCGGCACGGGCGGCGGCGTTACCCAGGGCACAGGCGATAAAGGATTTACCGATTCCGGTGGGTCCGCTGATAAGGACACTACGGTGGGCGGCGACCCACTGGGGATTGGCCAGTTCCAGGATTACCTGCCGGCTTAAGCCACGCGAAGCCCCGTAATCAATGTCTTCCAGGGCAGCTTCCTGGCGCAGCCTGGCCTTTTTCAGCAATCTTCTGAGCCTCAGGTTGTCGCGATGGGTCTTCTCATCCTGCACCAGCAGTCCCACAAACTCGGCATGGGAGAGAGACGCCTGTTTTGGGTCGGCCAGCCTCTCCTCAAAGCCTCTGGCCAGACCATATAGCTTGAGCGAGTGCAGGATAGACATAGTCTGCTGATTAAGCATGGTTTTTCCTCCTTATCATTGATAGTATTCTCTTCCCCGGATATTTTGATGTAATGGCAGGCTCATTTGGACGGGGCGTTCCCCGTTATCTTGCTGCCGGTCCAGGCCGGCGGCCAGGATGGCCTTCATCGAGCGGTAAGAACAGGCATTAAACTGAAGAGCCCGCTCGGCCGCCGCTTCGACACGCTCCGGCTCGTAGTGACGTCCCAGGCGGATAATACCCAGGCAAGCGCGGTAGCCCTGCTCCGGATAGGGACGGGTGGAAAGTATCTTTTCGACCAATTGGGCAGTGGCGGCTCCAGTTTTGCCGGCCCAATGGATGAAGCGAGATGGACTCCACTCGGCGTAGCTGCGGTGCTCCGGAGGCATGTGCTCCTTTACAGTGGTATAGCCGCCGCGGACATAGGATCTGGCATGAGCCGCCACTCTTCCCCCTTTGTGAAAGACCTCCAGGGTGGTGGCGGTCAGCCTTACGTCCACTTTCTCACGCAAGAGCTGGAAAGGGACGCTGTAGTAATGGTGATCCACTTCGATGTGATAGTCGACATTTACCCTGGACTTATACCACTCGGCATATTCGTAAGGTCTCGCCGGCAAAGGCAGAGCATTGGGACGGTCTACCGTCTCAAACAGCTCCCGGCGCGATTTCTTCAGCCGCCGCATGGGACGGTTATTGAGACGCTCCAGGCACTCCCGGATGGCGGCATTAAGCTCCGCCAGACTGTAGAAGGTGCGCTTTCGTAATACCGCCAGTATCCATCGTTTGGCAATTAGTACTCCGGCCTCCACCTTCGCCTTGTCGCGGGCACGGCGAGGGCGAGCCGGCAGCACGGCGCAGCCATAATGCTCGGCCATGTCGGCATAGGTAGGATTTAACTCCGGCTCGTATTTGCAGGCTTTGCTGACGCCGCTTTTGAGATTGTCCGGCACCAGGACCCTGGGGACACAGCCGAAATACTCAAGAGACCGTCTGTGGGAGCCAATCCATTCCGGCAGGGTCTGGGATAGAGTTGCTTCGGCGTAGGTATAGTTGGAGGCGCCCCAGACCGTCAGGAATAGCTGGGTAAGAATCAGCTCGCCGGTAGCCAGGTCAAGGATGGATAAGCCATCGGAGTAATCGATGAAGGCCTTTTCCCCGGCCCGATGCTCCTGGCGCATAACGCAATCCAGCTTGCCCCGCCAGCGCCGGTAAAGGTCGCAGAACTGGGAATACTGGTAGCCGTCCGGATGCTTTTCCTTATACTCCAGCCACAATTGGACCAGAGTCAGGTTGAATTTACGATAGGTACGCAGCTGGTTGTAGATATATTCATAGTCCGGCGTTGGGCGCTTGACCGAACTGGGAATGCGCCGGATGGGAAAGAGACTCTCCTCAATCTGGGTGTCGGTGAGTGCCAAGACTTCCGGCCAGCTAATCCCGGCTGCCCTGGCCTTCATGAGATAATCGGCTACCGTGCTCCGTGAGACCTGGCAGCTTCGAGATATCTCTCGATCGCTTAAATTACAATCATACTTTAGGCGCAGGACTTCTTTGATCTTGCGCATGGGTAACCTCCTGTTCGCCATAGAATCACCTCCTCGGATGATTCTATGGCATTACGTTACCCAGCGCCGCTCCTTATCTTGCCCTCTAACCTACCCGGCAGGGGTGGCCGATTTGCTCCGGCAGGGTGGCCGATTTCGTCCGGAATGGTGGCCGGTTTGCTCCGGAACGCCGGCCGATTTGCTCCGGAACATGCAACTAGACTTTTTTATGCAAATCCAAGCCTTTGTAAAGCATTGCTGCACCTCCTTGACTATTATGCTCTAAGAGGCCAGCCCTTTTATGACATCATTAAGCAGGCTTCATCTCTTCCGCAAAATATACAACAGGTGCTGTGCCCTGACTGAGGTATTGGACCTGCGCTACTGTTACCCTTAACTAATTTCCTAATCCACGCCCAGTTATCTTCAAAACTTTCTCCACTTTGCCTTTTCTAACACCGTATATCTCGTCATGAATGGAGACAACCATGCTCGCATTATTGGGGATAACCTCCAGTCGCTCGCCAAGTTGCACTTTTTTATCAGGGTCCCTGAAATAAAGAACACCGTTTTCAGCAGGGAGTCGGCCAAACCACAGGTCGGGGCGACCAATGACCAAGCCAAACCTTGGTCTCCCTTCACATAAATACCCAGGGTCATTGCGCAGATGAAAGAGAACATCAGGCGTAAATGTCTTACCTCCGGCATCGATTACCGCACGAGGTGGTGGCGTATCATAAACGCCGATTACCGTAGTCAACACCGTCAGCGAGCACTGGGCCGGTGTCATAGCAAAATTGCTCACATACATTATGTCCCCAAATATATACATACCCGGGTGAATTTCCGTTATTTCTGGGAAGTCTTTCAGAATCGGCACATTACGCAACGTTGGCGTTGAGCCAATGGCAACATCCTTAATTTCAATTCCGTTATTTCTGAGTAATTGTGCCGTGGCCGCCATCAGGGCGGGAACCTCCCGGCTTATCCGGTCAACCCCCTCCGCTGTTCTTTCACCGTGGGTGGACTCGTGGGCAACAATGCCCACCAGCTCAATGCCTGGCATACAGCAGATTTCTTTGGCTCGCTTCAAAGCAGGCTCGCCGGGAAAGACGCCGAAACGTTTTACCCCGGTATCAATCTTCAGGAGAACCGGAATCTTTTTGCCAACCGCCCGGCCGACCTGAGAAATACCTTCAGCATGCTCCACCATATCCACCACGCAGCTGAGCTTGAGCCCGCGTCGGCTTACTAACCTCTTTAACTTTTCCAGCTTATGGTGACCGTAGAAGGGATGGAGCACCATTACATCAGCTATGCCTTCTTCTGCCATGCACTCCGCCTCCTCCAGCTTGGCACAAGAGACGCCAATTGCTCCAGTTTTAATCTGCACGCGGGCTATTTCACCACACTCGTGGCATTTGCAGTGTGGCCTTACCTTCAAGCCGACAAGAGCAGCTAAACGCTGCGCCTCATTGATGTTTGCTTCCAGCTTATCCAGGTCAACGATCACTGCCGGTGTGTCCAACGTCGGGTAGCGAATGTCCTGTTTCATCACTGATACACTCTCCTCATAAGTTGCTTGAATACTGGGCTACTTGGCCTTTTTAACCGCCTCTTTATGCGACCTTACATACTCATCCCAGGGGCGGGTCCCCACAGGCAGGCACATACCCCCGTCTATTCTGATACTGTAGCCGGTAATCAACCTCGCCTGGTCTGAGGCCAGAAAGACCACGGCATCAGCCACGTCTTCCGGTTTGGGGTAATCTCCTAGGGGGATGCCCTGCCTGATTCTTTCTAGCTCTTCTTTACCAACTTGTGATAGAGACAGGGGGGTTACCACGGTCCAGGGACAGACCGCATTTACGTTGATGTGGTATGGCCCTAGCTCGTAGGCCAGCTGGCGGGTGAAACCGAGGATCGCGGCTTTGGCGGCAACATAGTTGGCTGATGAATTCTGAGTTGTCCTCTCACCAGCGACAGAGGAAATGTTGATAATTTTACCACCCCCCCGTTTCTTCATTACTGGTATTACGGCTTTCGCACAGAGAAAAGTACCACCCGCCATGATGTTTAAAAGGCGATCCCAATCTGACTTTGCCATGTCTTCGACAAGGGCAACAAATGATACCCCGGCGTTATTGACCAGAATATCGATGGTACTCCATTCTTTGACAATTTGCTGCACCATTTTCTTCACGGCTGACTCATCGGTAACATCGGCCACCGTAACCATTGCCCGCCGCCCGAGAGACCGTATCTCTTTGGCTGTCTCTTCAGCACTATCTATATTTACCCGGCAATTGACCGCGATGTCCACCCCTTCCTTGGCTAATCCCAGGGCAATAGCTTTCCCGATGCCTCTACCTGATCCTGTCACCAGAGCAACTTTACCTTGAAGTCCGGTATCCATATTGGTTAATCCTCCTTTCTAAATTCCCGAATAATGCCTTGATGAAGAGGCCCTCTTTCAGACCAATCAATTATTTCTCTGGTATTGTTGATAAACCAATTGATATTAAATTATACTCATACCGTCTGAAAAATATTCCACAAGAAGTATAATACATATATAAAAATGTGACCAGAATTTACGAGGAGAATGGAAGAAATAATGTCGAAATTGCTTTGGCAACCTTCCGCAGAGCGAGTTGAAAAAGCAAATATGACACGATTTATCAATTACGTTAATCAAGAATACCATCTTAAAATGGGCTCCTATGATGAGCTATATGGATGGTCAATTGAAAAAACCCCGATTTCTGGGCTTCTGTCTGGGAATTCACCGAAATTCAAGCTTCCCCAAAATACGACCAAGTGGTAGATGATTTGAATAAATTTCCCGGCGCGAATCATCGAGGCGCCAGACATACCGTACACCCTGAATATAAAGAAAGTGGAAATAGCCGTGGCCAATGTCATAAATGGCCGACCGGTATCAAATCGGGGCGCTCTGATTAACCCGGGGTCCCTAGATTATTTTGAAAAAATATGGACAATCCTGCAGCAAGATTGAAGTAAACCTGCATATTTTGGAACTTGACAAACTCTGCCATAACTATATAATAGTGGCATAACTGGAAAAGAGACGATTACCATGGCAGGAGATACCCATTAAGGGAGCCGAAGGGGAAAGAGACTGGATTTCAGTCAGCCTTGAAACTCTCAGGCAAAAGGACTGTCATGGTGAGCACCTCTGGAGAGACTTCAGGTAGAGCCACCGAAGGTGAGTTCCGTTAAATAGCGGAGATCTCTCAGGTAAGAGGACAGGGGCGCTAAGTTAAGTAAAGCAAGACTTAGCGCCTTATTATTTAAAAGACGGAGGATAAACGCATGAAAGGCACCACACCTTACCCCTCAATTGATACACCAGCCGCATTAATTGACATGGACATACTAGAAGCTAACATCAACGAAATGGCCCAGGCGACAGCCAAGGCCGGAATTAAACTGAGGCCACATGTCAAAGTTCACCAGTGTCCGGAAATTGCCAAAATACAACTCGAAGCTGGTGCCTGCGGCGTTGAAGTGGGCTTGATAGACCAAGCAGCGGTTATGGCCGAGGCTGGAATCAATGATATCATTGTAGCGCATCCATTTTATGGTGAGCGTAAATTTGAGAAGGTCAAGAAGCTCGTTACCAAACCCGGCCTCAAGCTGGCCATCGTCGTAGATATGGTGGAGCAGGCCGAGGAACTTTCCAAAATCGGTCAGGAAGTGGGGAAGAAAATCCCCGTACACATAAAGATTGATACCGGTATCAAGCGTTACGGTGTTCTGCCGGGCACTCCAATGCTGGAGCTGGCCAGAAAGCTCAGTAAACTACCGGGTATTGAAATTGCTGGTATTTACGCACATGAGTCTTCGGCACAAACGGTGCCGACCGATGAAGGTGTTGCTAAGGTAGCCCTTGAAGTCGGCTCCATAATGTGTGAAATGGCGCGACTCCTCCGCAAAGAAGGTTTTAAGATAGAGGACGTGTCCACCGGTGCTTCGCCGACCATCTTTGCCATCTGCCGTTGGGTAAAGGAGGGGGTGCTCAAAGAAATCACTGAGGTTCACCCGGGGCAGCGTGCCATTGGTGATATCGCCTACAGCTATTCACTTGGCTGTGCCCGGGACCGGTGCGTTCTTACTGTACTGAGTACGGTGGTAAGTACTTCACACCAGACTTACGTGGTTATTGACGCCGGCTTCAAGGCTCTTGGCGGCGAATCAATAATCGGGCGCCGGGATACCCCCGGCTTTTTCTGGAACGGAATGCCCAGTTTTGGTGCAATTAAGGGACGTGATGACCTCTGGCTGGGCAGAGTCGGTGCCGAAAGCGGCTGGGTATACTACAAAGAAAACGCCAAGAAACTCACCTTAGGAGAACGTTTTGAGATAGTGCCAAATAGCGCCAGTCTTATTCTGAATATCCATGACAAGGCCTATGGAGTGAGAAATGGCGTCATCGAGCGAGAGTTTTCCATCACGGGAAGAGGGCGTGGAACTTAACCAGGATAACGTTTTTTAGAATACAGAGGAGGTCATTAAGAATAAAATGGAAGAAACGGCCAAGAATGTAGACAGGTTAGTTACCACGGGTGCCGGTTGGGGTGGGCGTCCTGATCGCTGGATTGTACCGGCATTATATGAAAGTGCCAGCCAAAAATATGATAATAAGCCAATAAGCTTGGTCGCCGCTCAGAAGATAATCGAGCAAGTCAAAGAGGGTGACAGAGTAATCATTGTTGACCAGTTTGCTTACTACCCTAATATGCCCTACGGAGAGACTGATGGTCCACTCGGCGTGGCCAGCCTTGCCCGCGCCATCAGATACGGCTTAAACGCGCTGCCGGTAGTGGTTACTAGCCCCAAAGATATGGAGCCGGCGCGTCAGACTGTGAAAGCAGCGGGTTTAAATGTTCTGGCCTACAGCGAGGCGAAGGGATTTAAAAGTGCCGCAGCCGGGGAATTTATCTTTGACGCTACCGATGAAAGCCAAAGTAAGAAGCTGGCGGCAAAAATAATCGACGAGTGTGCACCAAAAGCTGTGATAAGCGTTGAAACTATAGGCCCGAACAATAAAGGCGTCAAGCACTCCGGTTCTGGCTATGACACCGAAGCTCAGGACAACTTACCTGACCTGGAGTACCTGTTCTACGAGGCAGCCTCACGCAAGATATTGACCATTGGTGTCATTGACCGCGGCAATGAAATCGGCAGCGGCACGATAGAAGAAGCGGTGAGGAAAATTACCCCATATGCCAACACTTGCCGGTGTCCTTGCAAGTCAGGAACTGCGTGCGCGGTGAAAACTGATATTGTTTTTCCTGCTTCGGTGTCCAACTGGGGAGCTTACGCCATATCGGCCATGATGGGATATCTGCTTAAAAAACCCTCCCTCCTCCAAGATGATGATACAGAAAGACGAATGCTGGAGGCCTGCGCCATGGCCGGTGCCGTTGATGGTATTGCCGGTCAACCCATCATGGGTGTTGATGGTGTTGGTCTGAAGGGACAGCAGGGTATTGTCAACCTGCTGCATGCTATTATTGAAAATGCGCTGAGAGGCACGTAAAATAATTCAGTGAAGGGAGGTGATATCAGTTCAACACCTAAAAGCTACAGTAAATATTGTTCGTTAAAGGAGGAAAAATGAAACGCTGGTTAATTCTACTAGTTAGTGTTTGTCTGGTTGCTTTGTTAGTGCCGTTGGCCGTTGGCTGCAAGGCGGAAGCGCCAGCTCCAGCGCCAGCTCCAGCGCCAGCTCCGGCGGAGGCACCCTATGTTAGCTGGGTCTTACAGGTTTCAGAAACCAGCTTAACAAACCCCTTCTGCATCGAAGTCGTGGATATGGCCCGTAGGGTTGCGTCACGGACCGATGGTAAATTTAATATTCGTATCTTGCTGGCCAAGGAAATTGGCATTGACCGTGACGAATTCCCCGCTGCCTTAGCCCAGGGCACAATTGACATGGCCTGGCTGTATACCCCAGTGATGGAAGGACTACATTCTTTTCTTGGCATCTTCGGCTTGCCGTATCTGACCACGGACCAGTATAGTTGCTTCAAAGCTGAAGAGGCGATCAGACCAATGTTCAACGAAGCCATAAAAGGCTCAGGCTACTTGGTGTTACCGCCAAACTGCGTTCACTTCTGGCTGCCTCAGGACTTGCTGAGCAAAGACGCCATCCCCAACTTGGCTGACCTTAGTGGTCTCCAGGTGAGAATCTGGCGCGCTTTGGACGCCGATCTGATTAAAGCACTGGGTGGTGAACCCGTTTACATGCCCATTGCCGAGGTCTATACGGCCATGCAGCGAGGTGTGGTACAAGCACTCAATACCGGCCCTCAGGCCATGGTGGAAAACTCAATGTGGGAAGTCGGCAAGCATTATTACGCCATCCGTCTTGAGCCGGGTGGTGCTTGGACCTGTGTCAATGAGAATAAATGGAATGCCTTGCCAAATGAATACAAGACGGTGCTCATGGAAGAGGGAGTGAATTATGTGAAGAAGATTCAGGGCTGGTATGACACAGAAGCAGAGAAACAAAAGGCACGTCTGGCAGACAAAGGTATAGTCATCCATGAGCCATCCAAGGCAGAGATGGACGCCTGGAGAAATGCGGCAAAGCCTATCTGGGATAGCTTTGCCCAAAAAGACCCCAAGAATAAACAGGCTCTTGACCTAGTCAAGAAAGCTCTGGGTTACTAATCATCATCAACACTGCCGAAAATGCTTAGAGGGGCAAACCGGCTGGTATGCACTAACAGTCATATTGACCGGTTTGCCCCCCACAGGTATGGGAAATGGAGCTTAAATTAGCACTTTATTCAGAAGCCTTCATTAAATATTTTTATCTTGCCTCAAAAGTAGCCGGGCAGATATTAATTTTAGGCATGACCATGATTATCACCGTTGACGTGCTGGCACGTGCCACGATAGGCAAATCAACCTTAATTTCCTTTGAAGTATCGGGGTACACTCTAGTCGCCATTGTTTTTCTGGGCTTGGCTTATACCCTCAGGATGGGAAGACACATTAAAATTGAAATACTAACCAGACACTTGTCAGACCGATGGCAATTACGGCTTGAAATCGTGGTTTTTATCATTTGTATTATTTTCATCGCCTGGTTTACCTGGATCACCTGGTCTTCAGTGGCGACGAATTACGCTCAAAAAATGACCTCTATCACCACTCTCCATATGCCCATGTGGATACCTTATTTTTTTATCCCGGTTGGTTCAGGTATGCTTGCCTTAGCTTTGGTGATTGAATTGGTTGGCAAAATAAAGGGCCTTAAATGATAAGTCTCGCTCATAATAAAATCACACAATGCCGAAATAGGCTTGCAGGGTGGGAGGAACTGCACAAGTGACGGTTACAGACCCAATTACACTTCTGATTGTCTCCTTCTTGGTATTATTTGCTTTGATGGCGATTGGGGTACCGATTGCCATTTCATTGGCCATAGTAGGTGCTATTGGCTTCTTCGTTTTTCAGGGTGATGCTAGTCTAGTTTCGCTACTTCCTTTCCGAACCTTGGACAGTTTCATCCTCACCGCTATCCCGCTGTTCATCTTTATGGGTGAGATTCTGGTCAAATGTGGTGCCTCAGAGTTAATTTACCGCGGTGCCTCCCGGTTACTTTCCTGGCTTCCAGGAGGGCTGTGGCACGCAAATATCGGTGCCTGTGCCATGTTTGCTGCCATCTCCGGCTCCAGTCCGGCGACAGCCGCCACTATTGGCACAGTCGCCATTCCCTCACTGAAAACACGAGGTTATGATACCCGCATTACACTTGGTTCTCTAGCGGCTGGTGGTACACTTGGTATTCTCATTCCCCCCAGTATTAATATGATTGTCTATGGAGTGATAGCAGAACAATCCATAGGGCGCTTGTTCGCTGGAGGCGTCATACCTGGTGTTATGCTTGCCGGTATGTTCATGCTCTCAATCATCATTAGAGTGTTAATGGATAAAAAATTAGCACCTAGGGAAGCAGCATTCAGCCTAAAGAATGTTGGCCTGAGCTTTCTAGATTTATGGCCGCTTTATGTCTTAGCCGTTATTGTCCTAGGCGGTATTTTTGGCGGGTACATGACACCAACCGAAGCTGCAGCGGTGGGAGCTTGTGCTTCATTAATCCTAGCCATAATACTGCGCCGGTTTAACTGGGGAATCCTGAAGGCCTCCCTGGCAAGCTCGGTGGAGACCACCTGCATGGTCCTCTTCATCGTTGTCGGCTCAAGCATCATGGCCAGCTTTTTTTCCAGAGCTGGAATACCTCAGGCAGTAACCGGAATGATAATTGGTGCCGGCGTTTCTAAATGGGCAGTGCTTACTTATATCTGTCTTATTTATCTCTTCTTAGGCTGTTTCATTGACCCGGTATCAATGCTATTATTGACCGCCGCCACGGTGATCCCTCTGATAAAACAAATGGGTTTCGACCTCATATGGTTTGGCGTGATATATGTTGTGCTAGCCGAAATCGGTATGATTACACCTCCCATGGGTCTGAATCTTTTCGTGATTCAGGGCATCTCCCGCGAAGACCTAGGAAAGGTGGTTATTGGCTCAATTCCGTTTTTCTTTCTCATGCTCATTGCTATTGCTCTACTCACTTTGTTTCCTTCTTTAATTCTCTGGTTCCCCAATCTCCTCTTCGGTACTCAGTAATTTAATTGAAGTGTCAAACAAGGAGGCGAAAAATGGACTGGAATATCCCAAAAATAACTGGTGAAGAGGCTACCGGCTGGAATGTTGACCGACTGGTTACCGTTGAAATCAAGACTGGCGGACGGCCGGGGCGCTGCATCATTTTTCCCCTGTACGAGGCTGCCGTAAAAACCGTTGGCAACAGACCCATAAGCTTGGTAGCTGCGGAGAGGCTTATTGAGCAGGTTAAGGAAGGTGATGCGGTGGTGCTGATGACCGGCATGGGCGCGTTGCCTTTTATGCCGCGTGGCGAGACGGATGGTCCTTCTGGAGTGGCAAGCTTAGCCAGGGCCGTCAGCTTTGGGTTAAAAGCCCTGCCTATTGTGTTAACGGCACCACGTGATTTTAACGCCGTATGCGGCGCAGTCAGGGCGGCTGGCCTGGGAATACTGGACTATGATGAAGCCAGGGCAACCACCACCCGTTGCGCCGTGGCGATGCCATTTACCGCTGTTGGCGAGGAAGCCAAAAAATTCGCCAAGGACACGATGGACAAGTTCTCTCCCAAGGCGGTGGCCGCGGTGGAAATGTTTGGTCCGAATAAAAAGGGAATAAAGCACTTCGGCACCGGGCTTCCGGTGGAGGGTTCTGGCGAAAAATTCCCCGGCGTAGAACACATTTTCCACGAAGCCGAATCACGGGGAATCCTTACCATTGGCTGTCTGGATGTAGGCAACGAAATGGGGGCTGGAGCCATTGAGGAGACAATAAGAAAAGTAGTCCCATATGCTGATGTATGCCGCTGCCCCTGCAAATCAGGCTTTGCCTGCGCGGTTAAAGCTGACGTTACTTTCCCGGCCTCCGTCTCCAACTGGGCAGCCTACGCAATCTCAGCCATGCTAGGTTATCTGCTCAAGAAACCAGAGGTCCTTCAGGATGTAGAGACTGAGAAGCGTATGCTGGAAGCAGCTGCCATGGCAGGCTCAAACGATGGTTGCCTAGGTGCTTCGGTAGCGGCGGCCGATGGCATTTACTGGGAAACCCAGCAGTGCTTCGTCCGAATACTGCGCAACATCATTGAAAGCGCCCTCTCAGGTTTCGGAATTGCCGGACAGCTGGAAAAGAAATAGTAATAATAGTAGCAAGGCAAATTCACAACCAGAGCCAGTTGCATCAACAATGTCGGAAAACGCGGTGCCCTGCACTTTAGGGGCTACGTCTACTTTGTCTAATGTAGTTGTATGGTGGGTCATCTGGGGTAAGTTGCGGGAATCGTTTTGTTCGTTGCCCTTCAACCTGCTGTTATATGATTGGGTGATTTCTTTTAGGAAGCAAGTGGGTAAGTAGATGAAGAGTACAAACCTAAAAGGGAAAGTACAAACTGTTTTAGGTTTGATTGAACCGGATGCTATGGGAATCACCCTCCCGCACGAGCACCTTTTCATTGACATGGCCTGGTTTTTTGTTGAACCCGGCGATGATGAAAAAGAATTAGCCCACCAGTCAATCACGCTAGATAATTTGAGCTGGGTTCGCTCCCATCGAATGAGCAATCTATATAATTTGCAGCCTTTTGAGGAAGAAGAGGCCATTGAGGAAACGCTACTTTTCAAGAAGGCCGGTGGCTGTACCATCGTGGAACAGACACCCATCAATATGGGGCGAGCTCCGACCAAACTGGTAAATATTTCCCGTGTCACCGGGCTTAACGTAATTATGGGGACAGGTTACTACCGAGAGACAGAGCCTTGCTGGAATGCTGATAGCGGCTGGGTGATGAAGAAGCTCAACAGCTATCAAAAAGCGAACATTGATTCCATGGACGAGGCAGAGATAACCGAGAAATTTGTTCAAGATATAATAACCGGTGATAAGGGAGTGCGTGCCGGATTCATCGGTGAAATTGGCTGCTCCTGGCCACTGACAGAAAACGAAAGAAAAGTATTACGCGCGGCTGCATCTGCCCAGCGGCAAACAGGTGCCTTAATAACAGTGCACCCTGGATTTCATGATGATTCACCCCTAGAAATCGTCGAGGTTCTTGCTGACGCCGGCGCCGATATTGCCCACACCGTAATGAGCCACATGTGCATTTCTGTTGACACTCACCTCACTCGCTGTCAACTGGCGAAAACGGGGTGCTACCTGGAATGGGACTTGTTCGGCTGGGACGACGTTTACCCGCAACGGGCCACCTTCGTTGATATACCTAGCGACCAAGGGCGCGTACGACAGATAATTGAGCTCATCGCCGAAGGGTACCTGAATCAAATCCTTGTTTCACATGATATCTGTGCCCGTATACGGCTCACAACCTTTGGCGGTTCCGGATATGCTCATATACTGCATAATATTGTTCCCATAATGCAACAAAAAGACATGACCGAAGAACAGATACAGACCATCCTCGTTGAAAATCCAAGGCGAGCCTTTACTTTCGTTTGATTGGCCACCACATTCGATGCTGGCTACTGATTTGCTTTTTTGAATTGTTTCAAAATTCGAAGAACGTAGTCTAAATCATACTTGGTGTGGTCGGCGCAGACCTGAAACCTTATTTCCTCTTCACCCTTGGGAACTACCGGATACGATAGTCCCGTTGCCAGTATGCCGTTATCTTTTAAATATTTAACGAGTCGCTTTGTTTGCCGGGTGTCCCTTACCATCAGCGGCACGATGGGGTGCTCGCCTTTTATCACCTCATAGCCCAGTTCCATTAACTTGGCCCGGAAGTAATCCGCCATTTCCTTCAGGTATTTCAGCATTTTTCTGCCGGATTCACTGTCAATGATTTCTATAACTTTTAACAGCGCACTTGCCTCAGATGGTGTAATAGGGTTTGAATACACATAGAACAGCGCCGTTTCCCTTAAATATTCCACTATCTTGGCATCCGAGACAATATATCCGCCGTTTACTCCCATTGCTTTGCCAAGGGTGCCAATGATGATGTCAATTCTATCCTCACCGGTGAGCTCGGTGGTACCCCGGCCCGTCTTTCCTACAGCACCCACGCCATGAGCATCATCGATGATGGTAAGAATCCCCTCTTCAAATTGGGTATAATATTTCTCTGCCAAATCTGCAATTTCTGGAAGCGGAGCATGGTCTCCTCTCATGCTGAAAATACCATCAGAAATTATGACGACTCTGTGGCAATTACCAAGACATTCTTTAATTCCTGATTCCAGTTCATTCATATTGTTGTGGCGATATATTTTCTTGTCTCTAGCGCGAGAAAGCCTGACGGCGTTAATAATAGAGTTGTGGTTAAGTTCATCACTAATGACGATTGTGTCCTTGGAGATCAACGGAACGATGATTCCCATAACAGTAGCGTAACCGGAACTGAATATCATACCTGCCTCTCTGCCATGAAACCGTGCTAGCTCTTTTTCGAGTTCGATGTGAGGTTGAAAGGTACCACTGATAAAGCGCGCAGCACCGGGACCAGTGCCAAATTCCCGCGCCGCTTTTCCCCCAGCTTCAATAACTTCCTTTTTCAGGGCCAGGCCAAGGTAGTTGTTTGAGTTCATCCTGATGAACTCTTTATTTCCGTATCCCTCTAGAAAATACCTGGGTCCTATATGCCCCGTCTCTGCCTCTTTCACGCCAGTAATGACCGCTTCTCTGCCTTTAAGCGAGCCGATCCTCTCCAGGTCAGCAAGTTCTTTTGCCAGTACTTTTTCTATTCTTTTTAAAGGCACCTTTGTTACCTCGTCTTAGATTAGGTATATCCATTGACGCACGGGATTCACCTGATTTAAGTTCAGATCAGGTCAAAGGAAGCTATCTCTTTACCTTTTACCTTCTCGTAAACGTACTGGGCGCAGATGATATCCTGAATAGCCAGTCCGGTGGAATCAAATATGGTTATTTCCTCCTCGTTTTCCCGACCTTTCTTAGCCTGTATTACAATTTCCCCCAAATCGCCATAAATATCTGCACTGGTAATACGGCCTTGGGCTAGCGGCACGTTTATTTCTCCAGAATGGGCCGCCTGTTCCATGTCATCCACGATCACCTTCGCACAGGCTATCAAGTCCGAGTCAAGTTCCTGTTTCCCTGCAGCATCAGCACCAATAGCATTGATATGGGTGCCTGGACGAATGTACTCCTTCTTGACGATGGGTTCTCGCGCCGGAGTAGAAGTGACCACAATGTCGGCATCGGCGGCTTCGGCAAGAGTCTTCGCGAGGCCCATTTTGACAGATAAATGCCGCCCCATCCTTTCAATATATCTCTGGCTGGCTTCGGGATATTTATCAAATACCTTTACATTTTCAATTCCGGTCAGCACTTCAAGGATGGCAAGCAGCTGTGTCTCCGCCTGGCGACCTGCCCCGATTATTCCCACCGTCTTTGAATTTTTTCTCGCCATATATTTGACCGCCACACCACCCGCGGCGCCCGTCTTCATGTTGGTAATATAGGTGCCGTCCATAATGGCTAAGGGAAAGCTTGTTTTCGGGTCGCAGAGAATTATGGTGGCCAAAACACTCGGCAGGCCAACCCTGGTATTCTCAGGATATGAGCTCACCCATTTGACCCCGGCCATGCCTTTAATATAGGCCGGCATGGCCCTGAAGTCACCATGATATGCCGGTAAATCCAGGTAAATCTTTGGTGGCATGACCGTCTTTCCCTGAGCTTTCAGCCTTAAGGCGTCTTCAACGGCCAGCAGCGCTTCGGCCATCCCGAGTAGTTCTTCAACTTGACGTCTTCCCAACACCAGCGTTTTCATTTTCACATCTGGGCCTATATTGCTACCACGAAGGTCACTCATCACGCTCATGCTAAGTTCCCCTGCCTCTTCCGGTAACCGGAATCACTTTCTCCACGACACCGTTTCTGACGCCGTATATCTGGTCATGCATATTGATAACCAGCGTGGCGTTATTGGGTATGATTTCCAATTGTTCCCCAAATTTCAGCTTTTTCTCAGGAGCGGTATAATAGATAAGCCCAATCTCCGCAGACAGACGACCGAACCACAGGTCAGGACGTCCTATAACTGAGCCAAAACTGGGCATTCCTTTCCAGAAAAAGCCGGGGGTGTCACGACGGGCGATGATTGATTCAGCACCGAAGGTCTTGTACCCGGCATCAATCACCGCCAAGTCCGGGTGGGAGGTGCTCATCACCGTTACCAGCACGGTGACGGCGCAGGCTTCCTTCAAGTTGCCACCTGCCGTCATGTACATGATGTCACCAATCACACACTGTCCCGGATGAATCTCGGTGATTTCCGGGAATTTGCCTTCCTTCAAAAGACGACAGGTTGAACGGAACGTAGGTGAAGCGCCTACCGATACGTGGTCAATGGTTAACCCAGCCTGCCGGAGCATCCTAGCGTTATCGGCCATTATGGTGGCCGCCTCCAGCGCTACCTCATCCTTGCCTTCTGGCGTGGGTTTAGCCCCCATTTCATGCCCGTAAATGCCGATGAACTCTATGCCGCCAAGCTTTTTGAGCTTTCTGGCCAAGTCCAGGACGGGTTCACCGGGTGATACGCCAAAGCGTGAATTTCTGCCCAGGTCTATCTTTATCAGCACAGAGGCCTGTCTGCCCACAGATTGTGCCATTCGGGATATGATTTCCGCCTGTTCATACATATCAATCACCAAGGCCAGTTTCAGGGCTGACTGGCTAAGGAGTTTTTTCAGGATGTCCCCCCTGGGCCCGTCATAGAAATTCGGGTGGGCAATAATGATATCGTTTATCCCCTTTTCGGCCATAGCTTCCGCCTGCCCCAGCGAGCCTACTTCCACCCCACACGCTCCGGCCTCAATCTGCATCCTAGCTATGGACACGTTTTCATGAACTTTAACATGGGGTCTCAGCTTCACCTTCGCTTCAGCAGCTAGCTGAGACATCTCCTTTACGTTTGCTTCAAGAGTGTTCAAATCGACCAGTACCGCAGGGGTGTTCAATGTTGGATAAGGAACCACCATATCTGCCATCAGTGCGCCACCTCCTTCTGTATCGCCTCTTCTAAATACTATATTTCAATGAAGAGTATTTCCGTTCTTCCTCACCGATTTTTTGCGAGCTGCTTTACTGCCTTGGCTATCCTGTCCAGACCCTTCTGAATGTTCTCTAGGGAAGTGGCATAGGACAATCTGATATAGCCTTCACCATATCGGCCAAAATGAGTGCCGGGAAGAACCGCCACACCGGCTTCATTTAAAAGATAATCGCTGAGTGTCTGACAATCCACGCCGGTGTCTTTAACATTGGGGAAGACATAGAAAGCACCTTTTGGCCGTCGGCAGCTTATCCCCGGTATTTGATTCAAGCCATCAACGATTAGATCCCGTCTCTTCTTGAATTCAGCCGTCATTGCGGGAACGCTATTCTGAGGACCAATCAACGCCTCAATACCGGCATGTTGTATGAAAGGCGCCGTACAGGACACGCTGTTGGTGATAAGGCGAACCACAGGCTCAACCAGTAACGGCGGCATAACTGCATACCCAAGGCGCCAGCCCGTCATAGCGTATGTCTTGGAGAACCCGTTGAGCAGTATGGTTCGGTCCAGCATACCGGGCAGACTGGCAATGCTGAACGGCTTCCCTTCATAAACGATATATTCATATACTTCATCCGATAGAATAAGAAAATTGTGTTGCTGGGCGATTTCAGCGATAGCCCGAATATCTGTTTCCTCCAGAACACTACCGGTAGGATTTTGAGGAGAATTAAGCACCAGGAGCTTGGTACGAGGGGTAACCAGCGCTTTCAGCTCATCAATATCAAACCGAAAATCAAGTTCTTCGTGAAGCGGCAGCGGTATCGCCTTGGCCCCGGTAAAGTTTATCATCGATTCGTAAATAGGATACAAAGGGTTGGGACAGATGGCTTCATCTCCCTTATCAAGAAGGGCAAGGATTGAATAAAACATAATGGGCTTTGCCCCGGGTGTAACGACAACGCGCTCCGGGTCTATCGGAACGCCGCGCGTCTTTTGCATCTGCTTGGCAATTTCATTTCTCAACGGCATTATTCCCTGAGAGTTGCAGTAATGTGTGTAACCTTTCTCAAGCGCCTTCGTAGCCGCTTCACGTATATGCTTCGGTGTGTCAAAATCAGGCTCACCAATTTCAAGGTGCACAATGTCTTTGCCCTTGGCTTCAAGAGCCTGGGCCCGTGCCAAGACCTGAAAAGCAGTTTCAGTTCCTAGGCGAGACATCCTTTCCGCTAGTTGCATCTGATCACCTCCCGAGTTGTCTGCAATTGACCACCAAACATGGTCCGGGTGCCTATCAAGGCATTTCCGCAAATATTTCCTATGCAAACCGGTTAATTGAGTAACACCAAAGGGCTAACGCCCTAGGCGCCGAGGGCTAATCCGCACTTATCAAATTAGCCCTCTGTCCTTTTACCTGAGAGATCGCCTGTTGCCTAATTCAGGCTGCCCCTTCGGTGTCCTTCAGCTGAAAGACTCTCCAGAGGTCTTTCTACGGCAGTCCTTTCGCCTGAGAGTTTCTAAACAAAGAAATCCTCTTTGCTTTTTCCCCTTCGGCGCCCTTCATCAGGGTCTCTCCTACCGTCGTTTGCCTGTATATCATTTTTTATAGTGGTTGTCAAGTATTCCCACGAAGTTAGCCCATCAGGATGCTCACTAGTGATAGTTTTTACAAAATTTAAATCTAGCCAACAGAACAATGTAGGCCTGCCCTGAGAACTTGCCCAGATATAAGTATTAGGTAGAGACCACACGATTGCTTGTTTTGTTAAGTGCGCTGCCATTTTGCCCAATCCCGACGAAATTGTAAACAAGCAACGGAAAATCGCTTCGCTAAGGTCCACAACCAAATCCTTCCGCTTGACTTTCGGTATTACATCGAATACCATTAGGGCATGAGGACAGGGAGACCGAAGACAGGTAGGAAACCTAACAGCAGCGTCAGAGTCGATCTAGACGTTCTCCACCAGGCCCGTGTTGCTGCAGTGACCCAGAGAAAAACACTAGGACAGTGGCTCGAAGAGGCAATATTGGAAAAGGTAGAAAGAGAAAAACTCGGTGGGGGTGATTAGAGATGAAAGCAGCGCTTTATGCTAGGGTATCGAGTGAGGAGCAAGTTGAGGGCTATTCCATCGACGCGCAAAGGAGAGCTTTCGCCGTATTATGCGAGAGCCGTCAATGGACGTCGCACAGAGAGTATATAGAGGAAGGCAAGTCAGCACGAACCGAGGATATCAACAAGCGCCCCGTGTTCAAAGAAGCAATGGTCGCCGGCCTCAATCATGAGTATGACGTCATTGTAGTTCATAAGGTTGACCGCTTTTCCAGGAAGCTACGCATCACACTCGACTACTTTGATAAGCTGGCCAAAGCCGGGGTGGGCTTTGTCTCCATTGTGGAGCAGATGGACTTCTCAACCCCGTGGGGGAAGTTCACCTTGGGTATGCTGGGTGGCCTGGCGGAGCTTTATTCTGATAACCTGAGCCAGGAAACCAAAAAGGGCTGGCATGAGAGAAGAAGCCAGGGACTGTACTGCGGGACATTACCCTTTGGTGCTACCAAAGGTGAGAATGGGGTTCCGATACCTGATATGTGGGAGCGGAAGACCATTCTGAATGGGCAAGAGGTAATTGTCCGTAACTGTGAAGGGTTGATGAAGGCTTTTGAACTCGCCGAACAGGGGAATTCGGATCGGGAAGTCGCCATGGCTCTCAACATAGGTGGTTACAGGACTACCGGGACCCACGGCTCCAGGCCTTTTTCTAAGGATACCGTTAAAGATATGGTCACGAACCGGTTCTATATTGCCTATATCCCAGACGGTAATGGCGGG
>JAHJTL010000031.1 GCA_018829775.1 Chloroflexota bacterium
TACAGGCTATTTCCTGACTGACCGGAAAACAGGTAAAGGCATTGCCATTACCTTGTGGGATAATGAAGAGGATATAATTGCCACCGAAGAGAGCGGTTTCTTTCGAGAGCAATTGGCCAAATTCAACGATTGCCTGACAGCGCCACCTGTTCGGGAAATATATGAAGTTAGTGCCCAGGGTTAGGAACTGTCTGCGGCAGGTGCACGATATGATTTACGGTAAACTGGTTGGATATGGGCGTTAATCTTGATTTATACACTGGAAAGGAGCGGAGACTTGCAAGTTGAGCAAATCTTAGCGGATTTGATACGAATACAATCGGTGAATCCCCCGGGTGGAGAGACCGAGGTAGCCATGTACCTCAAGCGCCTTTTTGACCAGTATGGTATATCCAATGAAGTTATTGAGCCCCAGAAAGGACGCGGCAGTTTTCTGGCATACACAGGAGAGGGTGAACGCAGTCTCTTATTTCTGTCTCACATCGATGTGGTAACTGCCACCAAGGGATGGAGTTTCCCTCCTTTTTCAGGCGAGATAAAGGATGGCTTTGTATTCGGTCGTGGGGCAATAGATTGTAAAGCTTTGGTGGCTGCTCAGGCCTGCTCAGTTATTAGCTTAGCACAGGAGAAAAAACTTAAAGGCAGGTTGATTTTTGCGGCTACTGCTGACGAGGAAACGCTCGGACCGCTCGGCGCTAAATACTTAGTTGACAATCACATAGACAGGATAAAAGCCGATTTCGCCATCAACGAAGGTGCTGAAGCACCGGCTCAAGTAGCTGATAAGGTATGTCACTTCATCGCGGTGGGAGAAAAAGCCCCTTCCTGGATTAAGCTATCGACCAGAGGAACTTCGGCTCACGGAGCACTCCCTATGCTTGGGGATAACGCCATAGTGAAAATGGCCGATGTATTAAAAAATCTGGCAAATTACAGGCCCAGGCCAGCCTTGATTCCAGTGGTGAAGGAACTCACTAAGACGATAGCCGAGCTTGAAAGCTTAGGCAGTGAAATAAATGAAAACAATATCGACCAGTATATCCAGAACCTCAAAAATAAGAACTTTGCGGCATATTTATCGGCCATAACCAGGTTTACAGTTTCGCCCAATGTTGTCCACGGTGGACTGAAGACAAACATCGTGCCCGATGGTTGCGAAGCGGAAGTTGATATCAGAATCCTGCCCGGACAAAACAAGGAGCAAATTCTGAAGGAACTCCAGCCATTTTTGGGTGATGTTGAAATAGAGGTTATTAACCATACATCCCCAACCATATCCGAATACAAATCACGATACTACGAAACGATTCGCCAGACTCTGCAAGAATCTGTCAAAGGTGATTTGGTTTTACCATCTATCAGCGCCGGCAGCACCGATTCCAGGCTGTTGAGGGCAGCCGGTATACCGTCTTATGGAATCAACATGCTGACCTTGAATCTTGACCCGGCATTGCGACGGTCGGTACATGGCGTAGACGAGAAGATCGATATCGACAGTCTCAAAGTTAAAACGAACTTTCTAACGGCACTGGCAAAAAGATATCTATCATAGCACTGGCTTCACCTTTTGTACGGTTCATAACCACCGAATCCACCATCCACATCAAGCATGGCCCCCGTTATGTACGATGACTCCTCCTTCAGGAAAAAGAGGACCGCATGGGCAATCTCCTCGGGCTCGGCGAAACGCGGTACGGCAATCATACGTCTAGCGGCGTCATGAATCTCCTTGCTCCGAGCTTTGAGACGCGGGGTCAAGGTAGCGCCCGGGGAGATTGAGTTTACGGTTATACCATACTGGCCGACCTCGTAGGCAAGCGCCTTGGTGAAAATATTAATTCCGGCTTTGGCCGCAGAGTAGATGGCTCTTCCGGGCATTCCATAGCGCCCGCTAACTGAAGAGATATTGATAATCCGTCCGTTTCTTCTTTCAATCATCGATGGAAGAACGGAGCGGGTGCAGTTAAACGCGCCGATAAGGGTAACCAGCTCATCCTCCTGCTCTTTCGTTGTTGTCTTCTCAAATGGCATCATCTCAGCCATTGCCGCCGCGTTGTTAACCAGAATATCCACGGGACCAAATGTTTGTGCTAACTTTGCCACCATCGTGTTTACTGTATTCTGTGCTGCAACATTACCCGGAATGGCTATTGCCTCTCCGCCGGTATCTGTTATTTCCTTGGCGACGGCAGCCGCAGTTTCTTTGTGCAGCGCGTTCACACCTA
>JAHJTL010000032.1 GCA_018829775.1 Chloroflexota bacterium
CTCTGTGCCATTCTGGCATCACGGCTAATCCAGTATCCGGCAGTCTGCACCTGGCGTACTGCGTTTATATGGGTATTGTTCCTCTCGGTACCCTTCATAATCTGAAATATAGCTATACTGGCCGCCCCACTCACCAGTACGAGGATGGTGGTAGCTATAATTAATTCGATTAGTGTGTACCCTTTTTCGCCGTTTCTCATCGGTCGACCTTATATCCTTCCAGGTTAAGGATGTCTTTGCCGGAACGTTGAATGGTTACGGTGATTTTCTGGATGCCGTCATCCGGTGTACGTACCGGCTCAGCAAACACGGTGGTTGAATACTGTAAATAGTCCTTGCCATCGGGAAGGGGCGCTGTGGAATAGGAGGTGGCGTTGTATGAATAGCTGGCGGTTTTCACCCATTCCATTTGACTTGCCGCCAGGCTCTCGGCGGTGGAGTGTTCATCGGTGATGAAGACGGATTTGGAAGCCGTGGTCAAGCCATTGAGGAAGGAAACGGAGACAGCGCCGAGGATGGCCAGGGCGATAACCGTTTCCATAAAGGTTATTCCTGACTCCCGCCGGGTAAAATTCCTGATTACTTGCCGGAATCTCATCATCAATAATTCCTCAATAAAGCATCAGAATCCCTGTCCGTAGATAGAGTACATGGCTGAAACCAGAGAAAAGGCGATGGCAGCGATGACTCCGCCGATAATCAGCGTCATAGCCGGTTGTATCAGTGCGATGAGAGAGCGGGTTTTGTCCTCAGCTTCCGCGTCATAGCTTCGGGCAACGGCGAGCAGGGTAGCGTCAAGGTTGCCCGTTTCCTCGCCGACCCTTACCATCTGCACCATCATGGGCAGGAAGAGTTTGTTTTTGCCCATTGGCCGTGATATTCCTTCGCCCTTGATCATATCCTGCTGGACTTCGGTGAGCGCTTTGGACATTGCCTGGTTCCGGCTGCTCTGGACGAGCAGGGGGAGGATTTCGGTCAGGGGCAGGCCAGAGCGGAACAGCAATGACATGCTCCGGCAGAGACGGGAAAGCTCGCTCAGGTGGATTACACGCCCGAGCAACGGCAGACGCAGGATAAGTTTATCCCATTTGGCACGGCCGTTAGGCGTTCTGATGTAGAAATAAGACAGGCCCAGGACCGCCAGCATGCCCAGCATGAGGAAAGTCCAGTACTCCTTCAGCTTTCCGGAAAGGTCGATAAGCAGCCTGGCGGATGCGGGCATCTCAACGCCCAGCGAACTGTACAGGCTGCCAAAGCTGGGCAGGACAAAGGTCACCAGAACGGCAATGACCCCGACGGTAACAATCGAGGTAATCACCGGATACATCAGTGCGCTTTTGGTCTCCTTGGCGGTGGTGACCTCTTTCTCCATATAATCGGCCACCTGGTTGAGCACCGTTTCCAGGTCACCGCTCTGCTCACCAACGCCTATCAGCCGGCAGTAAATAGGGGAAAAGGCACGGGGGTGCTTGCTCAGAGCCCTTGATAGCTGGTGACCGGCGCGCAGGTCTGAAATTACATCGCCCAGGACCTTCTTTACGGCGCGGCTGGTGGCCTGTTCCTGCAGCAGTTCCAGCGAGGCAACGATATCTATACCGGACTCCAGCAGCATGGCCATCTGCCGGTATATAAGGATGATATCCCCGGGTTTGACATGAAATAGAAACGCCTTTAACCTATTCGCATTGACGAAGGGGATATATGGTTTGAGGCTGACTGCCTGATAACCGGCATAGTTTAGCAGGTCGTTTGCCGCTTCTTCATTTGCGGCAGGAACTCTGCCTTTAACTAACACACCCTGTTCATTATATGCCAAGTATTGGTACACCATTTCAACACCTTAAAAGCAGTCCATTTGCAATTGTCAATTTGTAAAAGAATTGGGCTTTATATATCCTAATCAACGGAATAGGCGTTACGTAAAACTTCGGCAGGTGTGGTAAGATGATCCTTCACTTTTAACATTCCGTCGTTAACCAGAGGTACCATCCCCTCCTTGATGGCTTGATTTCGAAGTCCTGTCGTGGTGGTACCATTGAGCAACATCATCCGTATCTCGTCGCTAATTTGTAATATTTCAAAAAGTCCTGTTCGTCCATAATAGCCGGTATATGAGCATGATGTGCATCCGCTTCCATAAAGAAACTCTTTACGCTCATCACCTGTCTCTTTTTGATAGCCCTTCTGCTCAATCAGGGGAACCTCGGTGAACTGTGTACAATCGGGACAAATACGCCGTACCATTCTTTGGGCGACGACTCCAATAAGCGCTGATGCCACAAGAAATGGCTCAATTCCAAGGTCAATAAGGCGAAAGACTACACCCACGGCATCATTGGCATGGATCGATGAAAGCACAAGGTGTCCGGTGAGCGCTGACTGGATGGCAATTCGGGCTGTTTCCGCATCGCGAATCTCCCCCACCAGTATCACGTCCGGGTCAAGTCGCAGTATTGACCTGAGTCCACTGGCAAAAGTAAGACCGGCTTTAGGATTCACCTGGATCTGATTGATATTCATGAAGCGGTATTCCACCGGGTCCTCAATGGTAATAATATTCCTCTCTGTGCAGGCCAGGCCGTTGATTGATGCGTAGAGGGTGGTAGTCTTGCCGGCACCCGTCGGACCGCTGACCAGAATCATTCCATACGGGATTTTGAGCATTTCGTTATATTTCTCCAGGCTCTGCGAAAGGAAACCCAGTTCGGCCAGGTCCATTACGGCCCGAGATTTGTCCAGAAGACGTAATGACGCCATTTCACCATATACCGTTGGAATCATGCCGACGCGGATATCCATCGATTGCCCGGTTCTCGTCTTTACAGATAACTGACCATCCTGCGGGCGGTGGTGGTCAGCGATATTCATATTGGCCAAAACTTTAATACGTGAAATGAGCGGGCTTGCCGTCATTAGGGGAAGGGAAATCATATTATGAAGGGTGCCGTCGATGCGGAATCGCACCTGTAGTTTATCTTCCTGGGGCTGAAAGTGGATATCGGAAGCTCGGGCCTTTACCGCCTCATCGATAATTAGAGCAAGTGCCCGGGCCACCGGGGCATCGGTGACTGTACTCAGTCTAGTCTGTAAATCTGCCTCCTCTGTGTCTAAAGAGAAACTCGAAATTTGTTCCTCTATTTCTTCATATGATTGATAATTGAAGTCGATAGCTTCAATTATTTCCTCTGCATTAGCTTGTTCAGTTACAATATGCATCTGACTGCGTGCCGCGAGAGCCTCCAATGCAACAATATCTGAAGGGTTGGCCATGGCAACATGGAGCACGTTGCCAGATGACTCCAGCGGAATAGCGGTATATTTTCTGGACGTTGATTCCGGGATGAGTTTCAACAACTCAGGCTGAATAATCAGATGTTTTAGTGATTTCCCCCTAGTTTTTTCAGTCTTATGTTCTTCTGATGGTGGATTCGACATTTTTTTCCCTTTCTATCAATTTCATTCAGGCTTACTTCTCATATTAGATACTGCATCTTTGTACATACTTCTGCTACTTTCGGCAAAACATAGCAATTGAAAAATCACTGAGCTTCCAGGTCTTCCGGGTTACTATGATTGATAAAGCTATATAGCTCTTCTTTTCTGAATCTAATTACCTTTTTTGGTCCAAGGCGGTATGATTTCAGTTGCCCTTTCTTTTCCCAGCGTCTCACCGTACCAGGGTGCACGTTAAAGAGATGCGCCACTTCATTTACGGTAAGCATTCGGTCAAGATACTCTTCAACGGTTGACATAGATTTGATGGTTTCCTTTCTATAACATTAATAAACTTATTTACTCATTGGTGAACTTTAGTAAGCATTTATTATCATACATAAGTCATATTACGAAAGTGTTAAGAACAGCCCCTTGAAGATTACAAAAGCGTTACAGAGTTATTAAAGTTCATTAACGTGCGTTTCCTGTGATACTAATTACCTATGACTTTATCATACTGATGAGGTAACCTTTTTTGATTTTATTCGTTATAATATTAATGAGGAAATAAGACGTAAGGGAATTTTCATTCAGGAATTGAGGAGGACTAAGATGAAGAAATACTTAACTTTGCTGATTATTTTGGTGGTGGTGGCTTCGTTAGCCGTGGGCTGTAAAGAAACTCCGTCGCTAGTGCCGACACCTGGTCCAACGCCTGCTCCACAACCCGGCCCAGCGCCGGCACCTGCGCCAACGCCGACACCCACTCCGTCGCCGACGCCATCGCCCAGCGGAGAGGAAGATAATTTCAGGATGCTGATAAGCGATGAGGTCAATGCTATTGGAGATTTTGAACATCTCTACGTGACTATTTCCAGTATAGGTGTGCATCAGGGCGGTGAGTCAGGCATGTGGCACGTGCTTGACCCTGAGCCTGACCCCGATGGTGACGGTATTGATGGTCTGGACCTGAAGCCGTTGACGGGGCCGAATGCCATCGCCATCTGGAGCGGAACTCTCCCCGAGGGAGAGTACACAAAAGTGTTTATCTATGTTGATAGTATTAAGGGAATCCTGACCGGCGGGGATGAAATAGAGATGAAGTTGCCCAGTAACAAACTGCAGATTTCAAAGCCTTTTACCATCAGCGACTCTGTGGTTGACTTCGTCTATGATATTACGGTGGTCAAGGCGGGTAAGAGTGGAAAATACGTTTTGAAGCCCCAGATAGCAGAGAGCGGTGCTGAGCAGAACTTCAACGAGCTTAAATTGAAGGCGGGAGAGAAGCCGGAAGAGGCTGGAGAGTCCGAAGGCGAATTGAAACTCAGGCTGCAGGGTGAACCCGGTCCGGGAGCAGAAATTATTCTATTGGTCACGGACGATGGCACACCAGTAGAAGAGGCCTCTGTAACGATGAACGGTGAAGAAGTGGGAAGTACTGACGCCGATGGGCAACTGGTAATCATACTTCCAGACACTCCCGGCGAGATAGAGATTGAAGTTACGCTGGGAGACAGGAGCGGTGAAATAGAACTTGAGCTGGAGGAGCAAGAAGAAGCTGAAACGCAGTGGTTTGAAGGCACCATAATTACCCTTAGTGAAGGTGAGGAAAATTCAAGCCCTTGGGTGATGACTCTGGAAGGCATAGAGGGTGAGGTTATGGTGTATGTAA
>JAHJTL010000033.1 GCA_018829775.1 Chloroflexota bacterium
CTTTGATCAGCACATCCTTGGGTCCGATTTTGGCACACCCACGTCTTTGAGTTCAAATCCCGGTTCTTTACCTGTTTTGAGCAGTGCTTTCATCTATGTGTGCTTCCTTCCGAACCAATAATGTGCTATCTGGCTAGTGCCTGGAGCATTTTATCGGCTGCTTCCTTGGCGGACATCCCCTCGCTGATGCCCAGCTTTCTGGCCGCTTCATTGACTGCGGAAATGTTACCCTGTTCGTAGGTGCTGTCGCCGTTGCCGATTTTGGCGGTCATGTTGCCCACGGCGGCTGCCGGGATACCTTGCTCATCGAGCAGTTTAAGACCGGCGATGCCAGCGTCCTGCTTCCCTTTCCCTGCGTCGTTGCCAATGGCTCCCTTAACCTTGCATCCCGCCAGGTAGCTCCCGCTGCCTTGGTGTGAGCCGGTCACAATGATGTCGTTGCTGTTGCTTTCATTGACGTCAGAACTGGTTTCCACGATGATGATTCTGGATTTCCCAGACGTTTTCACTACTTTTTGTTGTCCGTGCTGCATAGTGTACCTCCCGATGAACTCAACGATGCTTATTTCTGTTTAAGCGCGGCCTCGAACATTTTATCCGCGGCTTCCTTGGCGGACATCCCTTTAGTGATGCCCAGTATTTTGGCTGTCTCATTCGCGACTGATATCACGCCTTCTTCATAGGTAGCGGTGCCGTTACCAATCTTGGCCGACATGCACGATACCGCTGCCCCCGGGACTCCGTGCTGGCCTAGGAGTTTCAGACCGGCGATTCCCGCCTCCTCAAGACCGATGCCGGCATCATTGCCGATCATGCCGCGGATTTTCGCCTGCAAGGCATACTGGCCCACATTCAGCCCGAAATGGGAACCGTCTACCACCACATCTTTTTTGTTATTATCATCAATGGATGTGGCCGAGTTGGCAATGATGATGCGGTACCCGCCGGACTCCTTGACGACTTTGTGTACTTCCTTGACCATTGCTTGTCCTCCTGTATAAAAGTCCTGTGGTATTAGAGGCCTTTTCTATCCGTTCAGGCCTTGGTTATTTCCTTCACACTTTTCTGAATGTTTTCAATCTTCATAATCTTCTTCCAGAGTTCACAGTATCCCTTCTATCGTCTTGATCAACTGGTTCTCATCGGGAATCCAGTAGTCTTCCATAACTATGCCATAGGGCACGGGGGTATTGGGGGCATTCACCCGTTTAATGGGGGCGTCTAAATGATCGAACGCCTCATCTGCCATGACACCGGCTACGTATGAGGCGAAACTGCCGCTCTCACATTCTTCCGTGAAACAGACCAGCCGCCCCTTTTTTTCACCGAGTTCAGCACTGTTTCCTTATCGAAGGGCACGATGGTGCGCGGGTCGATGACCTCCAGGCTGATTCCCTTTTCCTGCTGCAGTTTTTCGGCAGCGTTGAGCGCCATGGTAACCATGTACGCAGTAGCCATCACGGTCACATCAGTGCCTTCTCGCTTGATTTCTGCCTGACCAAAGGGAACCAGGTATTCTTCATCAGGCACCTGGCTGGTGGGGCCGCCCCACATGAGCCGCTTGTGCTCGAAGAACATCACCGGGTTATCATCGCGGATGGCGGTCTTGAGCAGTCCCTTGGCGTCATAGGCGTTGGAAGGGAGCGCGATTTTCAGTCCCGGGATGCACATCATCATGCCCTCGATGCTCTGGGAGTGCTGGGCAGCGGAACGTCGTCCGGCGCCGGTGAGGGCGTCCATGGTAAGGGGCATCTTAATTTTGCCCCCGAACATATATCTCATCTTGGTCATCTGGTTCATGATTTCGTCCCAGGCCACCCCCAGGAAGTCGGCAAATCGCATTCGCGCAATCGGCCTCATTCCGGTGATGGCCGCGCCGATGGAAGCGCCCAGTATGGCTGCCTCGGAGAGGGGGGTATCCCTGACCCTGTCTATGCCATATTTCTGATACAGGCCACCGATTTCTCCCATCAGGCCGCCCATTGGCCCCACGTCTTCACCGATGATGAACACCGCGGGATCTCTGGCCATTTCCTCGTCGAGGGCTTCACCAATCGCCTGTCGAATATTTATCTCTCTCATGCCTGTCTCCTATGAATAAACGTTTTCCAAAGTCTCTTCCGGTTCGGGGAAGGGGCTTTCCTGAGCAAATTTAACCGCCTCATCCATTTCGGCAAGCGCTTCTTTATCAATATCTTCAGCCTTCTTTTCGGTCAGCACCTTCATCTCGATAAGCCTGTTCTTGAACGCAGGAATCGGATCACGCTTCATCCACGACTCGATCTCTTCCTTGGGGCGAGGGCCATCGACTCCCTCAGAATGGCCGCGGAAGCGGTACGTCTTGGCTTCAATCAGGGTCGGACCCTGTCCATTCCTCGCCCTGGTCACCGCCTCCCCGGCCGCCTCATAGACCGCGGTGACGTCCATGCCGTCAACCACGATGCCAGGGATGCCATAGCCAACGGCTCGGTCGGCGATGTTGGATACGTTACAAGATATGCTGGTGGGCACGGAAACCGCCCAGAGGTTATTTTCACAGATGAAGACGACCGGCAGGTGCCAGACAGAGGCCATGTTTATTCCCTCGTGAAAGCGGCCGGTGTTCGAGGCACCGTCACCGAAGAAGCAGATGGTAACCTGGTCGGTTCCCCTCATTTGGGCAGAAAGTCCGGCTCCGGTGGCAATAGGGATTCCCGAGCCAACGATGCCGGCGGCACCCAGTATGCCGATATCGATATTGGCGATGTGCATGGAACCTCCCTTGCCCAGGCAGTAGCCGGTCTTCTTGGCAAACAGTTCCGCCATCATCTTGGTGGTTTCACCGCCCTTGGCGATAAGGTGCCCGTGGCCACGATGGGTGCTCATAATGTAGTCCTCTTTTTTCAGGTGGGCAATTGCCCCGGTGGCCACTGCCTCCTCACCGATGTAGAGATGAACACTGCCGGGTATATTCCCATCAGCGAACTCGCGGGAAACACGTTCCTCAAATCGCCTGATGCGGACCATGGTTCGAAACATCCAGATCAGTTTTTCCTTTTCAATAGCCATAGTTGCTCCCTTCTCCATAACTGGGATTAATCAGCGGGGTCTGAGAGTGAATAGATTTAAATATCAGCCCGTTATAATCACCCCACTATTAATTATATAATACCCTTTTCCAAAATATGAAACCCGGTCACCATGACCGGATCGTCTGCGAGATACCGCCATCAACTATCAAGGTGGTTCCGGTGATGTATTTCGCCTCGTCAGAGTTCAGGAACGTAGCAGCGTTGGCGGTGTCCCAGCCTTCGCCCTGCCTCCCGATAGGCGACATGGCGTCCCGCCTCTTCCACATTTCCTCGATATCCCTTCCCTGCGTGGTCAAAACACTTAGCTGGTTGAGTCCATGGGCACCTAGAGTATTGACCCATCTGATTATTTCTGTGTTATCGGCTGACTTAAGGTTGAACATGATATTACCTTTTTCCCCGCGATGCGGTATACCGGGCGAGATCAAGTAGCTGTTGCTCAGTCCTTTCCGTTCCCCACATGGTCCCCGTAATACAGCCGTCCACAATCAAGGTTGTACCCGATATGTATTTCGCCTCATCGGAAGCTAGGAACAGGGCGGCATAGGCGATGTCCCACGGTTGACCCTGCTTGCCGGTGGGACTCATTGCATCGCGCAAATTCCATGTCTGTTCGACGTCGTCACCGTAGCGCTTCCTGCTTGAGGCGGCCACCATGGGTGTCTTTATCAGGCCGGGAAGTATGGCATTCGCCCGGATGCCCTTGTCGGCATATTGAAAGGCCACCTCTCGGCTGAAGGCGATGACCCCCGCCTTGGATGTGGAGTAGGCCACGGCCGGGCCCCTAATGGCTATGGCATTGATGGAAGAGATATTTATGATGGAGCCACTCCCCTGCTTCTCCATGTGGGGAAGCACATACTTACAGGTCAGGAACATGCTCTTCAGGTTAACATCCATCACCCGGTCCCAGTCTTCCTCGCTGGTCTCAACCGGGCCCCCGGGACCACCGATGCCCACGTTGTTGTGAAGAATGTCGATCCTACCGAATGTGCTGAGGCATGTCTCCGCCATGCTCTTACAGTCATCGGCGCGGGTTACGTCGGCCTTAAAGGTGATGCATTCCCCGCCCTCTTCAGCGATGAGCCGCCTCGTCTCGTCAGCCGCCTCAAGGTTGTAGTCGACCGCCATGACCCTGGCACCTTCTCTCGCAAAGACAATGGCAGTGGCTTTGCCGTTCCCCATGCCCGGCTCAATCGACCCGGCACCGGTGACAATCGCCACCTTTCCTTTCAACCGATCTCCCATGGTTCAACCCTCCTTAATAGTAAAAATCTCTGCTGAATATCATCAGCTCGCTGGCGAGACGAAACTGCTCGCCGTTTTCCCAAAATTTGAACACATACTTTATCTGTTCGACCTCAGCAATTATCTAATGCTATTCAGAACGAGTAGTTATTTTATCATTTGAGCCGGTAGCCAGAGGGCGATCTCCGGAAACACTGCCAAGAGAACAACCCCCACTAGTACTAGAAGTGCGAAGGGAATCACTCCGCGTATTATATCCTCCATGGAAATACCTAGGTCAGGACTGACCGTCCCCCGCAGAAAAAATATCCCTGGGGCAAAAGGGGGCGTCATAAAAGACGCTTGAAGGTTGACACAAACCATTATGGCGAACCACAGTGGATCAAAACCCATGGCTGGGGCTAGCGGCGAGATTATGGGCACGATGATGAAAAGGATGCCTATCCAGTCGATGAAAAATCCCAAAAGGAAAACCAAGAACATGACCGCGGCCAAAGACCCCCACCGCCCGCCCGGTGTGGCCAGGATAAGATCCTCTACCACCTGCGCCCCTCCAGCACTGATAAAGATGCCGACAAGACCAAAGGCGGCACTACCAATGAGCAATATGATAGCGGTGAGTCTGAGCGTCTCCAGCGCGGTATCCCGAAGCACCCGCCAGCTAAACCGCCGGTAGACGACGGCCAGCACGGTTGCCACAACAGCGCCGCTTGCCGAGGCCTCGGTCGGTGGCGCAATCCCCAGGAAAATCACGCCCAGCACAGCGAGAATCAGCAGGGCTGTTGGCAGTACTGCCTTTGCCGCCACCACTGTCTTTACCATGAAAGGGGCTCTTCTCTCTTCGGCAGGTATAGCCGGCGCCAGATCCGGCTGAAGTCGGCAGCGAATGGCAATGTAAGAGCAGTATAATATCGACAGCATAAAGCCGGGGAAAAAGGCGGCCATGAATAATTTGCCCACTGATATCCAGGCCATGGGCCCGTAGAGGACCAGCATAACACTAGGGGGAATCAGGATACCTAGGCACCCCCCGGCCACTACCGCGCCGCAGGCCAGACTCTTGTCGTAGCCACGCCTGACCATAGCGGGCAGAGCCACCAGAGCTAGCATGGCGATAGAAGCAGCGATTATGCCCACGGCGGCGGCCAGGACTGTGCCGATGATCACAGTGATTATGGCCAAACCACCTCTCAGGCCACCCAGCCATAGATAGAGAGCGTCATACATCTTTTCGGCGATGCCAGAATACTGGAGCATGCTGCCCATGAAGATAAAACATGGTACCGCCACAAGGGTGTAATTCATCAGCAGGTGAAAGGCCCGCGTGTAGAGAATCTCGAAAGAGCTAGGCCCGAACAAGAGGTAACCCATCACCACGGCCACCCCCCCAAGGGTTATCGCCAGAGGAAAGCCAGTCAAGATGCCGGCGAATATGGCGACAATGAAGATGATGGCAACGACTTCAGGACTAATTTCAATCATAAGGCTTGTTCCTCAGCAGAAAGTATAAATCACGAATGAATTGGGCCACGCACTGAAGGGTAAATAAGAGAACACCCACCACAATCACTGTTCTTATAGGAGCGGCGGGCGGCATGAAGGTGCTTTCAATCAGTTTTTCGTTAATCCTCCAGGACAACATCATACTACTAAATGAAGTGGGGACTAAATATACAAGAAAGGGGACGAGAAACACGAACGAGCAGACTACATCAGCAACCGCCTTCCCTCTCGGGGATAGGCGTGCGTAGAAAACGTCTACCCGAATGTGCCCGTGGTGACGGTGAACGTACGCCCATCCCAGCACGGCTATGGTGCAAAAGATCATCTCCGCGGTCTCGAACGCCCACTGCGTTGGCGCAGTGAACAGCTGTCTGGCCATGGTCTCGTAAAAGAGCACCAGGACGAGAGCTACAGTCAGCCAGAGCACGCCCCTTCCCGTATACTCGCTAACGGAGTCGATGACTTTGACCACAGTTTTCATCAGCTACTATCCTCTCCGGAGTATTCAGGCAGGCCCCCCGGCCCATTCACCGGGGAGCCTGTTTTTCGAGGGACTCAGAACTACTGAATCCCCGCCGCCTTACATACCTCGGCCCAGGCTAATTGTGAGTCTTGGATCTCGCCAAAGAACGGATCCGTGGCTATCTTCTCCATAGTCCACTCCATAGCCGAGTCGTACAGAGCTGCGTCAATCTCCGCCGGCACTTGCCGTACCTCGACTCCGTAGTCCTTGATTTTTTGCAGGGCCTCGGCGTCCAGCAACAGCGTTTCAGCGAAAAACGTTGGCGCGATATCTCTGCAGACGGACTCCATCAGCTGCTGCAGGTCAGGGGAAAGTTTGTCCCATGCGTCCTTGCTAAAAAAGAGATCCTGGCCGTCATGTGGCTGGCGCATTGGCGAGAGGTATATGTATTTGCACACTTCATGGAAGCCCATGCCCCAGGTTACCGAAGGCGTGATGTATTCGAAAGCGTCTATTACTCCGCGCTGCATGGATTCATAAACCTCAGCACCGGAGATGACCACACCCGCCACGCCGAGCGGCTCATATATTTCGGCCAAACGGGTGCTCCCGAAGCGGAACTTGAGACCTTTCAAATCTTGGAGCGTGTTCAGTTCTTTATTAGTATGCGCCCATATCTCGGCTGGATGGACAGTCAGGAGTCCAACGAACACGACAGGGTCGTTCTCGACGACTCTCCGTGCCAGTTCACGTCCGCCTCCGGCGCGGTCCCAGTAGATAAACTGCGTACCCGTAAGCCCGATACCGGTTTGGGTTGCTGAGATAAACTGTGCCGCGGGCCAGATTCCCTCCGCCCATCCGTAGGGGGCGTGGATTGCCTCCACGGCACCTTTGAGCAGCCCCTCATGTTCCTGCTTGACCGGGAGAATGGCACCAGCAGCGTAGGCTTCTATATCGAGTCTACCATTGCTCAAAGCTGTTGCCGTCTCGGCGAAGCGCTGGGTTTGTTGAAAGCTACGGTCTCCGGCTGGAGCGAAGGACTGGAGCCTGATCTTAATTACCTTTTCGGGTTGTGCTGGTGCAGGTGCTGGAACTGGTGCAGGTGCTGGAGTTGGTGCAGGTGCTGGAGCTGGCGCGGGTGCCGCACAAGCCGCCGCCAAGCCACCCACCAGCACCACCACCATAACAAAAGCTAATATCCTTCTTTTATTCATTTCATCCTCCTGAAATATCTGAGCTATGCCGTGTAAGATTTTAATCTATCGAAAACTACCACCTCCTTTTTTCTATTATTTGGTGGCCAACCAAAATTCAGATCAGTCAGATTGATTCGCAGCTATTTTAATTGCAGGAAGCCACACGCTAAATAGTTGCCTTACTACCCCAATACAAATTATCCGCCTTTTCTAGCCAACGTCTTTGTAGCTTGTTATTGGATAATCGGTCACGATATTCATATGCGATACTAGTACCCGATTTTCCAATGCTCATTCTACCATATTTGTCAATACATATTTGAGTGCTTTTAATAAGATGAGCTAAAGCCATTCTTACTATATGAGTGGTAATTAGACCGTTCATTAAATTTAAAGTAAAATTGATACCAAGAGTCGTAATAGGTTTTTGGTAACCAAGCTTGATCGTAAAAGGGATACTCAATGCATTGCCAGTGACTGAAAATTCGAAATAAAGGGAGAACATGAAAGATTTTACTGAAGACAAAGACTATGAACTGTGGATGCTACTGGCTCAGGCGCGGGAGGCAATGTATAAAGCGAGGCAGAAAGAATTACGCCGTTATAACCTATCTCCGAGACAGAGTGCTGTTTTATTTATTATTCGGGCAATTGGTGATAAAGTAACACCTGCCGAGATATCACGTCGGCTTCTAAGGGAGTCTCATTCTGTATCTGAAATAATTAGCAGGATGGAGAAACAAGGATTGTTGAAGAAGGTAAGAGATTTGGACAGAAAGAACTTAGTAAGAATCGAATTAACGGAAAAGGGTTCTGAAGCCTATAGTCAAGCAATCAAAAGAGATTCCATCCATAAAATAATGTCTGCTCTGTCTGATGAAGAACGCCGACAATTCAGCACAATGTTAATAACAATAAGGGACCGGGCGCTTAAAGAATCTGGGAAGGAACTTAGAACTCCTTTCCCACCGTTATAGTAAATTAAGCCAATCAAGTATATTTATAATTAGAAGATTTCACTACTTGCTTGGCTTCCTTTCTTATGAAATCATAGCAGCAAGTTAGACGTGGAGCACGATTGTTAACATGTTGCGGCATTGACTGGATGACCATTGTTACACAAGTTGTTTCCGAAGAAACTGAACCTAAGTAAACAATAGCTTGAATTGTGCAATAGGCAAAAAAAGAGGCTCTCCCTAGGTGTCAGTCCACTGGGAGAGCCTTTCCTTTACGGCGGGAGACGCTCTAGAATCAAAATCTGGGCGTTTTTTCGGGGCAGTGAATGGTTCTTATTCTTCTTTTCCCCTCTTCCAGGGATGCTGGCTCAAGGGGTGGTGCTGGAGAATAAAAAAAGGGTAGTCGGTTCCCCGACTACCCCGAAAAATGGGCACAAAAAAAGGCAAAAGTATCCCTATTCAATAGGACACCTTTGCCCGTAACTGTGTTAAGCGACTATCGTGAAAAAGGCAAGGCTTACCCTTATCAACCGAGGCTTTTTCTAACCTGTTAGACCGCCCCGCTCTCTAGAAAAGGTAAAACTTCCCCTAATCAAACCGAGCAATTATCACCTTGTTTTGTTTTCTACCCCGCTTGTCTATCAATAGCCTGCGATACGCTAGCACTATTGATTGTGGACTAGCCACTTATAGGGGTATTCTCAAAACAAGGTAAACCTTGCCCTTGAGTAGTAGCCTTATATTCAATTGTCCAGAGCCTTGTCTAACCTGCGATACGCTAGCATTAGTCAAGTTCCTGCAAGAGCTTTTACGCTCTCACTATATTAGTGTCGGAAAAGTCTTAAAAAGATGATACTAAACTAGCCTTTTTTGTGTCCTTTTTCGGAAGTGGGTAAAATAGTTTTGCTCCGCCTTGTCTAGCGGATAACCCGCATACCGCTTATAGGCTAGTTTAACGGCTTTAGTGGGGTAGCCGTTTAGCGTAAACCTTGCGTCAAGCATAGCCACTAGGTCAACGGCATTATCATCGGCTATCAATTCGTGAAGTGCCGTTTCGTTGCCGTTGCCGTCATCTATAACCCTGTCTAAACGCTCCAGTTTAACGGCTTTGGGGCAATCGGGATATAAAAACCAGTCTTTACACTTTTCCCGTTGCGCCTTGCTACAACGGCTACAGTCAATCCCGTTGATACGCTTAAACCGTTTTCTCCAGTAGTCGGCTACTTCGTATTGTGCTACTCTCACTAACCCGCCAGTGGTCAATTCCTTACCTTTAGCGGTATAGGTAGCCTTTACCCTAGCCATAGCCATTAGCAAGTCGTGCAGAAAGTCCTGTGTATCTTCACGTTTTACCCTGTGAGTAAAGCCTTTAGCTACCTTATAGAATAGCGCATAATCGCCGTCTAGCTTATTGTAGCCGTTGCCGTGATAACCGTTGCCGTTGCCTTGATAGCCGTCGCCGTCTATGGCATAATCAATGTAGTCTAGCATTGTGGTTGACCCCCTTTGTTAGATTTACCCTAGCTAGTCTTAAGCTGGCTAGGGTATTTTATTTACCATAGACAAGGCTCTGGACTTCTGATATTCAATTGTTAAGGTGCTTTTTTGTGTTTCCAGTCTCATCATCACACAAAAAGCGCTTATGTGATACCTGTAAA
>JAHJTL010000034.1 GCA_018829775.1 Chloroflexota bacterium
CACATACTCTGGTATGAGGTCGGTGGGGCATCGGTGCTGGGTGGGGTGGTTATCCGCACCGTTCCCAATGATGAGGACGGGAAATTAGACCCTGCTGATGTGGAAAAGACGATACGTTCGGTGAACATCCACTTCCCGGCGAGCACTCTGCTCTGTCTGGAAAACACCCACAACCGGTGTGGCGGTGCGGTACTGACTCGGGAATATACTGAGGAAATCTCCGGGCTTGCCCACAGGCATGGCCTGCTGGTTCACCTGGATGGAGCCCGTATCTTCAACGCTGCGATTGCCCTCGGCGTACCCGCCAGGGAACTGACCGCACCGGCAGATACGGTCAGCTTCTGTCTTTCCAAAGCGCTCAGCGCACCGGTGGGCTCACTGGTCTGTGGAACGAAAGAAGCGGTGGAGAGGGCGCGGAAGTGGCGCAAGATGCTGGGTGGAGGGATGCGGCAGGCGGGGGTCATCGCTGCCGCCGGCATCGTGGCCATTGAAAAGATGGTCGACCGCCTCGCGGAAGACCATGCCAATGCCAGACGGCTGGCGGAGGGGCTGGCCCAGGTATCCGGCTTTTCCATCCGCCCGGAGAAGGTGGTGACGAACATCGTGAACTTTGAATTTCCAGAGAACGTCAGCGATTTTGTAATCAAAATCGGGGAGCGGGGGGTTAAATTCCTTTCCCGGGGCGGTCGGAGTGTGCGGGCGGTAACCAACCGCATGGTCAGCGCGGAAGACATCGATGAGGCGCTGGAACGCATAGCCAGGATGGTGAAAGAAGCGAGTTAAAATCGTTAGCTATATAAACATACAAATTTGTTCAGGAGGAGATGAATGAAGGACAAACCCAAAATCACGAGACTGGAAATCCACCGGTTTGACTATCAACTCAAAGACCTGGCCCTGCTTCCCGGTCATACCATCTTTGCCTACGAACCGGGCGCAACCATGACCCTGAAGGCCCACGCTCTCAAAATCATTACCGACGAAGGAGTCACCGGGGAGTATGTGGGTTCATGGGCGGCTACTGATTGGATGGCTATCCCTGAATACGGGCACATTTTGATAGGGCGGAATGCTCTGGACCGGGAAGGAATATACAACGACCTCAAGCTGGAACTGCGACAGCGTGCCCGTCTGGGGCTGAGCCAGCTGGACATCGCCCTGTGGGACCTGGCCGGAAAGTTCTACGGGGCTCCCATTTACGAGCTTCTAGGTGGCAATCGGATTAATCTTCCCTGTTATGCCAGCACGCATACCGCAGATAATCACCAGGGAGGGCTGAATAGCCCCGAGGCCTTTGCTGATTTCGCCGAGCAGTGCCTGGAGATGGGGTATCCCGGATTCAAAATACATCCCTGGGCGGATGCGCCGATGGCGCAGCATGTGGCCACGATACACGCTGTGGGCAAGCGCGTCGGCGGCAAAATGGACTTAATGCTCGACCCCTACTGTGCCCTCAAAACATTCGGTGATGCGCTTAAGGCAGGCTGGGCCTGTGACGAAGAGAAATTCTTCTGGTGGGAGGACCCGTTCCGGGATGGCGGCATCTCAGCCTTTGCCCATCGCAAGCTGAGACAGCTGGTGAAGACGCCCCTTTTACAGCTAGAGCATGTGCGTGGCCTGGAGCAGCATGTCGACTTCATCGTGGCGGATGGCACCGACTTCGTGCGCGGCGACCCTGACATCGACGGTGGTATCACCGGCGTGATGAAAATAGCCCACGCCGCCGAAGGCTTTGGCCTCGATGTGGAGATGCACGCCCCGGCCGGTCCCGAACGGCGCCACCTGATGGCGGCGATACACAATATGAACTACTACGAGATGGCGCTGGTCCACCCCAAAGCGCCCTTCGCTCCACAGGCACCTGTCTTCAAGGGCGACTACAAGGACGGTCTGGATGCCATCGATAAGAACGGCTGCGTTCAGGTGCCCCAGGGGCCCGGGCTGGGTGTGGAGTATGACTGGGACTATATCACCAAGCACAGCCAGGGCGTGAAGGTAATCGATTAGCCAGGGTGTAGTAAATCAGGTTTATTATCATTCGAAAAAGGCGGCCAGACGCTGGCGAATTTCTTCACGGTCAGGCGGGCAGCCGGTGATACATCTTGCCTCTTCCCCACCCTCGATGATGGCACAGTCGCCGACCAGCAGGCAGTCCCTGTCTTCAGGAATATCAGGTTCGGTACCCACGCAGATACGCAGCGGCATTTCAAGCCTTGCGCCACGCTCACTTAAAAGTAATAAATTTGAAAGCAGCGGGATGAGGCAGCCGCTGCACGCTCTCTCCGTGCCGGTTATTTCCAGCTGCGGGAAACTCTGACGCAGCTGCTCCTGCGGCAGCTTGACTTTAAAATTCAGCCGTTTCAGCTCTTCGCCGATGATATCTATTTTGGTCAGGTCGTTTTCCCCCAGTCCGGCAGCCGCGCCCAGGGTTACCGTTGGCACATCGTTGGGGTCGATGCCCATGAGGGCGGTGCCGACAGCGTCCACAGCCACCGCGTCGGTGCTGGTGAGTAGCAGGCGCACACCGATGGGCTGGCCGCGGTAGGAAGAGCCGACGCTGCCGATGGTCCTGGCGGTGGCATCTATAATGTTGATTGTGGGCCTGACAATCTTGTTCAGCTCGACGATAGCTCCATCCAGGTCTTTGGAATGGAAGCGGGGCTTGTCCTCGCGTTTCAGGCAGCCCTTCAGGTTCTTCATCGCCAGCGTGACCGTGGTCTGGTAATGCGTTTTCAGCACCGGCACGTTGAGCAGCTTATCGCAGGCGAAGGCGTATTCCGTCACCTGGAATTCATCAGGCGTGGCCTTTGAGATATTCTTAAAAGTTCGATATTTGTGCTCGTCAAAAAGCACCCACTCGATGCCCAGGCGGTCGGCGACCTCGCTGATGCCGGTCTGGGTAAAGCAGGGCCTGAGGCGTGACTCCGACTGGTAATAGCTCGGCCCCTCCCCGATAATCACCCTGCCTGCGCCGGCATCGAGGCAGTACCTGGCCACCGCTTCGACCACTCTGGGACTGGTTATCTCACCGCTGTCGAGAGCGCTGGGCTCGTAAAGGTTGGGCTTTATGAGCACGCAATCTCCCCTTGCCACCGGTTTTTCCCCAACGCCGTCGAGTGCCTGAAGAAGGGCATCATAATAGTCGTTTTCGACTCTGACGATTGAAACCTTGCTCATGGCTGTTACCTGCTTGCGCTTCTGGCATTAATCCAGAAAACTGATTTGGGCTGGGGGTTTTTCTTTGCTTTCGATTTCGATGCCCGCTTCCCGGAAAAGCTCGATAAAGGTGTTATCATTGTAGCTGCCAAAGGTAACCAAGCGTTTTATCTTGGCGTTGACCAGCATCTTGGCGCAGAGAACGCAGGGCGTGTGCGTGCAGTAGATGGTGCTCCCCTCCAGGCTGACACCGTGCAGGCTGGCCTGAATGATGACGTTCTGCTCGGCGTGAATGCCGCGGCAGATTTCATGTCGCTCTCCGGAAGGTATCCCCAATTCGTCGCGGAGGCAGCCCAGTTCCAGGCAGTCCTTGGAGCCGGCGGCGGCGCCGTTGTAGCCGGTGGACAGAATGTGCTTATCCTTTACCGCCACCGCCCCCACGTGATGTCGACGGCAGGTGGCGCGTTCCGCCACCACCGAGGCGATTTTGAGGAAATATTCGTCGACAGCTGGCCGGATAATGGCTTTTTTCACTTCAATCTTTCCAGTACCTTACTCGTCTGCTCTTCAAGGTCAGACAGCGAGGACTCATTGATGAGCGTGTAATCGGCCATGGCAATCGGCCCGCCTTTATCGGTGTTTTCGATTTCCGTGCGGTCGCGGCTGGCGGCTTCGGCACGGGTCAGCGGTCGTTCCGCTCTGCTATTTAGACGTGTGTACCTCGTTTCCGGCGAGGCCCAGACGGCAATAACGGAGAAATCTGCTCCATAGCGGTCTTTCAAAAAGGTATACTCCTCCCAGGAATAGAGCCCATCAACCACGACATTTGATTCTTTCAGGGCGGCATCGATTCGGGGCAGATTCAGTTTGGCATATGCGGCCATGCCGTGCTCTTTTCTCAAAGATTCCCTGATGCTCCGCTCGTTATCCTCGTTGAGGACAAGGCCGCTCTTCCGGACTTCTTCGTCGGTGATATCGCCGAACCTGACTCTGGTGAAGCCGTGCTGCTCAAAAGCTTTAGCGACCTCTGATTTGCCTGACCCGGCCATCCCCACAATGGCGACGATTTTTCTACTTTTGGACATTATGGGATTAATTATAACGAAGATGGTGGGGAAATAACAGCGGGGAAGAGCATCAGCCACCTGTGCTATAATTTTGACTGTAATGAATGAAGTTACCAATTTTGCCAATAAAATCAAAGAGCAGATGCCGGGAGAGCTGGTTGAATTCATGCGGCAAGCCGGGGAGCTGGCGCAGCAGCGGGGACAAAAGCTGTACCTGGTGGGTGGGGTGGTACGTGATTTACTACTCGGAAGGGGAAATTTTGACCTCGACCTGGTGGTGGAGGGGGACGCCATCGCGCTGGCCAGTGAACTGGCGAATGAAAAGCAGGGTAAACTGGTTACCCACCAGCGCTTCGGCACGGCAAAGCTGACGTGGGACGGCTGGAGCGCCGACATTGCCACCGCCCGCTCCGAGACCTATGCTAAAGCCTGTGCCCTGCCCACGGTAAATCCCAGCACCATCAAAGCCGACCTGTTCCGTCGCGACTTCACCATCAACGCCATGGCCGTCGAGCTTAATCCCGGTCACTATGGTCGGTTGCTCGACCTGTATGGGGGTCTGGCGGACCTGAAGGGGAAACTGGTTCGGATTCTCCACGAAAAGAGCTTTGTTGACGACGCCACCCGCATCTGGCGCGCCATCCGCTACGAGCAGCGATTGGATTTCAAATTGGAGCCAAAAACGCTTCAGCTTGTGAAACGTGACGCCGACTACCTGAAAAAGGTGAGCGGCGACCGCATACGCCACGAACTGGAGCTTATTTTCAAAGAAGATTGCCCTGAGAAAGCCCTGCAACGTGCCGATGAGCTCGGGGTGCTCAAAAAATTGCACCCGGGACTGAAAGCAGATGGCTGGCTCGTGGAAAAGTATGAGCAGGCACGGCAATGGAGCTCCCCCGATGCTCTTTCTCTTGGACTCTACCTTGCCCTGCTCGTTTACCGTATGAAATCTGATGATGTCGAAGAGCTTATTTCATACCTGCGATTGCGCAAGTCAACGAGCAAAACGCTGCTTGACACGATTGGCCTGAAGGCAAATTTGGAGCGTTTAACCTCTCCACAGATAACCTCTAGTCAGGTTTACACGCTGCTCATCGATTATTCAACGGAAGCGGTGGTCGCCAATGCTATTGCCGGAGAGATACCGGAGGCGGTGCACCGCCTGAACGAGTTTATGAATAAACTGAGGTATATCAAGCCTGCCCTCAACGGCGAAGATTTAAAAAGACTGGGGGTGGCGCAGGGGCCGGAGATTAAAGCCGTGCTGCATCGCCTCCTTGAAGCTAGGCTGGAAGGGAAAGCAGCGACAAAGCGCGACGAGGAAGCCCTCGTGGGAAACTGGCTGGCGAGGAAAGACAGATAGGCAATGGGAAAAAAGAAATCTTATATTATTCTTTTCGGGCTGCTGGTACCGGTGCTGGCGCTTTTCGGCTGGGGGCTCAATGCTCGATTCAACGGCACCGAAACGGTGCATTACCGGTTTGAGGCGTTGGGGCAGAATGAGCACAATTTAACCATTTCCATACCGTTAGAAGACTATCGTGAGTATCGGGCGATACCAAGGCCGAGCTGGGATGATTATCGTGATATGCCAAATAATCGCAGCTACTATGATTTTTTCGCTGAATATAAATCGATAGCGAACCATCCTGATGACGATTATATAATTCGGGCTGTGGCCAGCAAGCTGGAAGAGACAGCTTCTGCGGCGGGTCTGGACGACAAGGAAAAAGCCGAACTGGCCCTTAATTTCATCCAGAGCTTCACCGTTACCAGCGATAACGAAACCACACCGTTTAATGAATACCCTCGCTATCCGCTGGAAACGCTTTTTGAACGAAGGGGCGACTGTGAAGACACCTCAATTTTGCTGGCAGCGCTTTTGACCGAAATGGGCTATGATGTGGCACTCCTCCTCTTCGAGGACTATGACCACATCGGGCTGGGCATCAACATGCCCCCGGAATATGCAATGTACGGCAATTCCTGGATACATGATGATGACAGGCGCTACTGGTACCTGGATACTTTAGGGAAACAGTCAATCGGCTGGTGCCCGGAGCCTTACCACCAGACATCAGCGTATATCTATCCAATCGGTGGATGATTCGCGGCCAGTGTCTCCACCAGATACGTTCCCATGTTCTGCTGTTGGCAGCGGGTGAAAAGTTCTTCGGCTCTGGTTTTATCTTTAAAAAGCGTAAAAAGCGCCGGACCGGAGCCGGCTAAATGCACGTGAAGCGCACCGAGTTTCCGTATGTGGTCGCGGTAAACCTTTAATTCTGACCCACTGGCAAAAGCGACGTTTTCAAAGGTATTGAAAAGCGTTGATGGCTCCCTGCCTTCTTTCAGTTCGTTGACCAGTTGCTCGGTGATATGACCGTCGGTAAAGTGGCTCGCAGTAAGACTGGCGTACAGCCTGGCCGTCTTACCAGGTGGGCGGGGCACACTGGGCATGACCAGAACGACCCAGTGACGGGGGAAAGGGGGGAGCTGGGTTACCACCTCGCCTCTGCCCTCCGCTAATGCCGTACCACCGTGGAGGAAGAAGGGGACATCCGAGCCCAACTGCGCCGCGAGCTCAAGCAACTTTTCCTCCGGCAGGTTCAGCTCCCAGACTTCGTTCAGGCCGCGCAGGGTAGCTGCTGCAGCGCTGCTGTCGCCACCCAACCCCGAAATCAGTGGGATGCGGTTCTCAATATCAATGGCGATTCCTTTATCAATCCCCAGTGTCTCCCGTACCAGGTTCACTGTCCGTGAGACGAGACTTTTCTCCGGCGACCATTCCGGCAAGTCCGACCTGATGTCTACCGACTGGCTGGCTCTGAAAGTGAGACGGTCGCAGAGGTTGACCGTCTGGATAACGCTCCTGATTTCGTGGTAGCCGTCCGGGCGTCTGGCGAGCACCTCAAGGGTCAAATTCAGTTTGGCCGGTGCCGGGATGGTCAGCATGCCATCTTCTTCCCTTGCCATTGCGCATACGCTCGCCGCAGCTGTGCCCATTCCTCAAGGGTCAAAGTCTCGGCACGACGCTGCGATGATATGTTCGCTTTTTCCAGCACGTTAATAACGTCGGTCTTGGGCAGTCTCAGGCCGTAAGACAGGGAGTTGGCGAGCTGCTTGCGGGGGCTGGCGAAGCCAGCCCTGACCGTTTTAAAAAAGCTGTCCACATCATCCACCGCCACCGCTGGTTCGGGATACAGGTCAATGCGCAGTATGGCGGAATCGACCTCCGGCGCCGGGTAAAATGATTCGGCTGGTACCTTGCTGATAATTGTGGGCCGACCGTAAAACTGCACGCTGATGCTGAGGAGGCTCCTTTTTCCCGGCCCGGCAGCAATGGCCTCGGCCACCTCTTTCTGCACCATCACCACTATCAAATCTGGCTTTAGCGTTGCTTCCAGGAAGTGGCGCAGGACAGGGGAGGTGATGTAGTAGGGGAGGTTGGCCACCAGTTTGTACCGTTCCGGTGCAGGCAACAAATCAGACGGGTCGATTTTGAGGATGTCCCCGCTGATGACCCGGACGTTGGGAAAAGAGGCCATTTCCTGCCTCAGGAAGTCGGCCAGTTTATCGTCAAGCTCAACGGCCATGACCTGCTTGGCCCTTTGCGCAAGCTCTCTGGTCAGAATGCCCAATCCCGGGCCAATCTCCATAACAATATCATCAGTGGTAAGTTCGGCTGCGGAGAGAATTTGCTGCAGCACCTCATTATCGATAAGAAAATGCTGTCCTAATCTCTTCCTTGCCCTTAAATTGAAACGGCGCAGCAAACGCCTGGTTTCGGCCAGCAGCGATTCTTCTTTCAAATGGCACCTGCCCGTAGATTGCTCGTGAAAACGGTGAGGTCGTGCACCTGCCCTCGACCCTGCCCAATAGCTTGCTTGAGCCAGCCAGCTCCAGCCAGGCAACCCTGCGGCACCCGGAAAATACTATTTACCGCTGCTTCCTCTCGGACCTGACGGGGTTCATAGCCTTCCGCCGCGCAAGACCCAGCCTTCAACACCGCTTGGCCAAAGTAGTCCCACCAGACAAGAGCCTCAAACCGGAATTAAACCCTGCTGTAGCGGATTGCAGGTTCAGGGCACCGCTAGCTCCCCGTCTAGCACGACCTCACAGAAATGCTAAACCGCCCGCTTCACTTTGTCAAGGTATAAGTAGATAGCGGCGATAACCATATCACGGCTGTCCCAAAACCTAGCCCGGGAAGGCGATTATTTTCGCCAGTTCCGAAATATCTTTTATGTTTTCCAGTTCAAGCACCAGTTCTATAGAGCGGTCTGCCCGTGCCGGCGAGAGGACTTCGCTGGTACCGTCCCTGTATTTGGCAATCAGCTCATCGGTGGTCATGGGCGTCTTGTGAAAGCCCCGCCATGCCTCCCACTTGACGCTGTGTTCCTGCCCGTTCTTCAGCTTGATGGTAACGATATCGAAGCCCTCGGGCCAGCTGACCGTCCACTCCGGTCGGGGAATGAGCTTGACCTTCCCTCGAGCCTCTCTGAACCCGGGGTCAACACGCTTCTCCTCGGTGAAGATATGCCGGTCGGCGCGCTTTTCCAGCAGGACGCCGGCTATGCCGTGCTGTAAACTGACCCTGGTGTGTTCGCCGTCCGGGGGTTCGAGCAGGTCGAGTTCGTGCACGGCGCCCGGGCTCATCTCAACCTCAACGCTCTCAACGTCATCATAGGCGATGCCGTGCTCGCTGACGAGGTGGAGCGCCGCTTCGAGAGGACGCTGCTGTAGAGAGTGGCAGGGGAAAACCTTGGTGTCAAGGAGGTTGAAACGGAACTCCTTGCCCAGTCCCTCGGTCACTTTCTGGATGACGTAATCGCCTTTTCCAGCGACCGCGCTGCCGAAGCCGAGGCCAAGGCCGGTATCCTCCAGGATATTCATATCGGCGTTAATCCCCTCTCCGGCCAGCAGGGCTGCGGTGACTCCGTTCCGGCAGGCAAACCCGGTCTCGACAAAGTGAGTCATGGTCGAGTGGTGTCTCAACGTGCCCGCCGCCTGTGAGGCGACCAGGCCAAAGGCATTGCATATCTGTTCCTCATTTAATTTCAGTAGCCTGGCGGCGGCCACCGTGGCGCCGAAGTTGCCGAACACGGGCACGGCGAAAAAGCCCCGGCCGGTGGCGGGCAGACAGGCGAGGCCAATTCGCGACTGAACCTCGTGGGCAATAATAGCTGCTTCCAGCACGTCCTTCCCAGATGCCCCCACCTTCTCGGCGACCGGGAAAACGACCGGAAACACCGTCATAACCCCGACCATCTCCGGTCGGCTGTCGCCTTCCCATTCCGCGGCATGGGCAAAATTGCCATTGGCCAGCGCCGCGTTGGGCAGCGACGTTTTGAACCCGCCGCCGATAACGCCGGCCTCAGGAGTCCCGCCGATATCCCGGATAAACCTGGTGACAATCCTGCTTGCTGGCAGCGTTGAGCCCCACATCATTGAACCCAGATTGCACAATGCCAGTTCTTTCGCGTACTGCACCGTCTTCTGAGGGATGTCATTGAGACTGGTATCGACCACAAAGCCTGCTACCTGCTCGGTTACAGTCATTTAATCCTCCTTCACCGTGATTTATCAAAAGATGGCCTACATGCAATGCTGCAGTCGTACCGCCAGCCGTACCGGCAAACCTTTTTCCATCATTCTGTCCTGTACGGCGGTAACGTCGTAGGGTATGCGGTATAGTCTTATCATTTTGATGTTGCTGTCGTAAAGCGCGTAGCTGGCGCGCGGGTCTCCATCGCGCGGCTGCCCCACCCCTCCGGGATTGATTATCAACCGGCTTTCCCCCAGGGCAAGCCCGATATTGGCCATCAACTGGCTGAAAGTGCAGGAACCGTCTTCTTCCTTGAAAATGAGCGGGACATGGGAATGACCGACCAGGCAGTAGGGCGACTGAAAAAAGTTGAAGTTCTCTCTGGCAATGCTGGTTGATATAACGTATTCCCAGATCGGCTCCCTCGGGCTTCCGTGTACCAGTGTGAATTTACCTTTATCGATTGTCAGGGGCAGGTCCCCCAGATACTTTATATCTTCTGGGCTTAACTGCCGGGCTGTCCACTGGCAGGCAAGCGCGGCATCGGGATTGAAATCGGCGGTGCTTATCTTGCCGATGGCGGCCCAGTCATGATTCCCGGCCACGCAGACGTGGCGATGCCGTTGCAGCAGCTCAATGCACTCGTGGGGGTCAGGCCCATAGCCAACGATATCGCCCAGGCACCATATCTCCTCCACCCCTCCCCTCCGCTCCATATCATCGAGAACCGCGCTGAAGGCGGTCAGATTGGCGTGGATATCGGCGATGATGGCGTATAGCATTCTATAACTATATCAATTTTTGTATAAGATGAGAAGGCGGCAGGTAAAAAGCAGCAACAATGACAGCGAACTTGACCAATTACATTTGCGCAGTTGAGGAGATCGCGGATTTACCAAGTTAAGGTCTAATTTTACTTACCGCAGCATTTCTTATATTTCTTACCACTACCACATGGACATGGGTCATTCCTACCCACCTTGCGGGAAAGCGGTAAAGACCTAGCTTTGGGCAGGCTTTTAACTTGTTCTACAAAGTCTATCCGTTCAAGAGATGGCATCCGAAATGTAAACGTTGTCTTCCCATCTTTATTACTGATTGCAAAATCGCCCCTACTTATTATATCCATGCCTATTAGAACTTCAACATCACCAACTAAATCACCTTCAGTTACCCTTAATGCGTGAAAACAAACATTATTCGGTAAGAAAACACTCACGAGATATACGAGAGTTGAAGATGTTCCTTTTGCGTGGTGAACGTTAGCTCTGCCTATGGGTTTTAGTCCACATTCATCGACAACCTTACGGGTAATAACAGAGCCCGTTGCCCCTGTATCCCACAAAGCTTTATATTCTTTAGCACTTTTGGGTCTTGTAATTCGTGGAGATGAAGATGTGACTACTTCGGATATATAGACTTTGTTTATTAGAACATTTGAAGGTCTGTCGTAGCTGGAGGTAAATGCAACAACTCTTGGTTGCATTGAAAATCCTTAGACAAATGCTACCCTTGAGTGATAAGTATATGTATAGCTTTCACTGCCAGGTTCGCATTTTTGAACTAAAAAAGTACCTAATTCATGCTGTTTGGATGTTTCTTCAACAGCTTCAAGTTCGGATTCATATTCTCCTATTACAGCCTCATCCTTAATAACGATGAATTTGCCACTGTATTTCTTTATGAGTTCTTTTTGATGTTCTAGGTAGTAGTTAAACTCCCTTTCTAATTCACCCATAATGCACCTCTATAACCAGTACCTTTTGACTTGTATTTAATAATAACATGCTTGTCAATAGTCTAGCATTTCTATTTTATCAAATTTCAAATTGAACCGCTACCCCAACACAATTCCTTTGACTAATTCAGCGGTAAATTATATAATGTAACTTTCTATCGCATAACAAGGGGAGTGGAATGAAGCGTGGCTTTGTAAGCGTGGTGATGAATATATGTATCATGCGTTGCCCGAGAGGGCGAGCGGATAGCCAGATTATGTCTTGGAGGGCGATGCATGATGAAGACAATAGCGGAAATCAACGAGAGGATACAGCAGGGCAAGGCGGTGGTCGTCACCGCCGAAGAAGTCATTGACCTGGTCAGGGCGGAGGGCGTTGCCAAAGCCGCCCGGAAGGTTGACGTGGTGACCACGGGCACCTTCGGCCCGATGTGCTCATCCGGCATCTATTTCAATATCGGCCACAGCAAGCCAAGGATTAAACTGGGTGGCGGGCGTCTTTATCTCAATGACGTCCTCGCTTACCCCGGGCTGGCGGCGGTGGACGTTTTCTTCGGGGCTAACGCCCTGCCCGACGATGACCCCAGGAACCGGGTGCATCCCGGCGATTTCAATTACGGCGGCGGTCACGTTATCGAGGAACTGGTGGCCGGTGAGGATATACGCCTGATGGCGACCGCCTACGGCACCGATTGTTACCCGAGGAAGCGACTTGAGACATGGATTAACATCAAGGACCTCAATGAGGCCGTGCTGTTCAATGTCCGCAATGCCTACCAGAACTACAACGTAGCCGCCAATCTATCTGACAAGACCATCTATACGTACATGGGGGTGCTCAAGCCGCGCCTGGGCAATGTCAACTACTGCAGTGCCGGGCAGCTATCGCCATTGCTTAATGACCCGCACTACCGGACCATCGGCATTGGCACCAGGATTTTTCTGGGCGGAGGCGTCGGATACGTTGCCTGGCAGGGAACCCAGCATAATCCGGGTGTGCTCCGCACGGAAGCTGGCGTTCCCAAGAGAAGTGCCGGGACGCTGGCCGTGATCGGTGATTTAAAGCAGATGAGCGACAGGTGGCTCGTCGGGACGAGTATGTACGGCTACGGCGTCACTCTGACCGTGGGGGTTGGCGTGCCCATCCCCATCCTCGATGAGGAAATGCTCCGCCACACGGCGGTCACCGATGAGGAAATATACGGCGCGGTGATTGACTATTCGGATGCTTATCCCAATCAGAAGCCGGACATCGTCGCGGAAGTGAGCTACGCTGAACTAAAGAGCGGCACGGTAAAGCTGCAGGGTAAAAAAGTGCCCACCGCCTCTCTGTCCAGCTATTCACGGGCGGTGGAAATCGCAGAGACCCTGAAGGGCTGGATAAAACGCGGCGAGTTCCTGCTCACCGAGGCGGTAACACCGCTGCCGGGTGCGGAGTCCGGGGTAGCCTTCAAGCCATTGAAGGAGCGCCCGCTGGAGATATAATTCCATCATTGATGTAATTGAAATAATTTCTAGTATTTAATGGAGGTAGAGGCAATGACAGTTTCAAAAAGAGTGGTGCTGCATTTTCCAAGAAGGCTGGTGGAGCAACCGGTCATCTACCGTCTGGTCAAGGACTACAACCTTGAATTCAATATCCTGAAGGCGTCCATCACCGCCGAACCGGAGGAGGAAGGGCTGCTGGTGCTGGAGCTTAAGGGCGAGCAGGAGGAATATGATAAGGGGATTAAATTCCTGCTCAAGTCCGGGCTTAAAATTCAGTCGCTCAGCCAGGACGTTACCCGGAATGAGGCGCGCTGCACCCACTGCGGTGCCTGCATCACCGTCTGTCCCCCCGCCGCCTTCGAGATTGACCCGAAGACGAGGCAGGTCAGGTTCGACGATGAGAAATGCGTGGCCTGCGGACTTTGTATCAAGGCCTGTCCGCCGCGGGCGATGGAAGTCCACTTTTAATGAGATGTATCAGCCGCGTACCTACCGCCACTGGGTAAAGGGCGATGACCTGGTCAGCTTCAGCGTTGTGGTGAAGGAGACCGACCTGTACATACGCGCCGCGAGCAACCTTCACCGCAAAGCCCATAGGCTGGTGCTGAAGTACCGCAGCAGTCTGGAGAAGTACATTGCCCGCCGCCCCGATTTTCTGACCTCTCTCGAGCCGATTGAGGTTGAAGCAGAGGCACCGAAAATCGTCCGAGATATGGCCGATGCTGCCCGCATGGCCGGCGTCGGCCCGATGGCGGCGGTGGCGGGGGCCATTGCCGAGTTCGTCGGCAAAGAGTTGCTCGATTTCTCTCCGGAAGTCATTGTGGAGAACGGCGGCGACATTTATTTGAAGATTCAGCGCCAGAGAACGATAGGTATCTTTGCCGGAGGTTCACCGCTGACCGGCAAGCTGGGACTTGAGATAAATCCGGAGGACACGCCGCTGGGTATCTGCACCTCATCAGGGACGGTGGGACATTCACTGAGCTTTGGTCGGGCGGACGCGGTGATTGTGCTCGCCGACTCTGCCACGCTGGCCGATGCCGCGGCCACCGCCATCGGCAACCGGGTCAGCGAGCCGGCGGATATAGAGAAGGGCATCGAGCTGGCGCGCGATATCGGGCAATTGAGGGGGGTGGTCATCATCAAGGATGACAAGCTGGGGGTCTGGGGAGGGGTGAAAATCGTGCCCACACAAAATGAGTAATTAAATATTTTTTATTAGATAGTGTGTTCATGCTGTTGCATAAGAACACCTTCACCAAGGCATTGGTCTATTTAGTAAGTAGAGCATATACGAGTTTGCTAACAACCATATTACCAGTAGACCCATCATCCAATATGCCAACTGCTTACGGAAGCTATCTTCAACCCAATTCTTTAAATCCCTCATTGGTTTGTCAGGGTCAAATGGGTGTAACGGCAAATGCTCCATAACTCCCTCTTTCGCCGAATAATAAAGAAGTCTTACTATTTCTGGCGAATCTCCAATCTTAACACCTGCTTCATCCTCAACCAAAAGAATGCGATGAATTTCGCCTTTTATTGGCGTGTTTTCTTTGAGAACCTTAACTAATTCATTAAACCCTTTATCCCCCCTTTTCACTATCCCTTGCTTCTGCTCCTCAATCTTAACGCCTTTCTCATTAAAAACTTCTTCGTCTAGGGCTTGGAGCTTGTCAAGCCCCATCATAGCATGTGCGAGGAATCGTGCTGGGGGGAAAATGCGAAAAAACGCATGCGTAACATACTTGAATGCAGACCGAAGATAGAAAGCGAACCCACGATGAAGGCAATCACCAATACTATTATGCTTACTACAGTCATTTTTTTTGAATCCCTCCCCGCTAATTACTTGAAGGGATTCTACATCAATCCTCCCCCTTTGGCTAGTCATTGCTCGCACCCCACGAGTTTCGCAACAAGCTATATTTTGTCCCTCATACTCTCACCGTGATATAATTCAAGCTATGAAAGTATCGGAGCTGGGGGAGTTCGGGCTGATTGACCTCCTGGCCGAAATGATTTCCGCATCGCAGAATAAGAATGCGGCAGCATATCGTAAACTTTTAGTTGGCATCGGGGATGACGCCGCCGCCTGGAAAGGCGATTCTTCTACTCAGCTGGCCACCACCGACTCGCTATTTCAGGACGTCCATTTCCGGTTGAGCACCACGCCCTGGTACGAGCTCGGCTGGAAGGCGCTGGCGGTCAATCTGAGCGACATTGCCGCCATGGGAGGCCTGCCCCAGTACGCTTTGGTCTCACTGGCACTGCCGCCGGATACGGAGGTGGATGACGTCAAAGCAATGTACCAGGGGATGATTGAGCTGGCGCAGCGATTTGAGGTCGCCTTAATCGGCGGCGATACCTGCCGGGCACCTCTGGTATCGATTACGGTTACCGTCCTGGGCAGTGCCAAAGATAAAGATGGCAGGATGCTCACGCGTTCCGCAGCCCGGCCCGGGGAAAAAATCGCCGTGACCGGCGCGCTCGGCGCTGCAGCAGCCGGCATGGAGATGCTGGATAAGAAAATGCAATTCGATGCTGAGTCGAGCCGTCAACTGCGCCAGGCCTTTCTGCAACCTGAGCCGCGGGTGGCGGAGGGGCAACAACTGGTGGAACTGGGCGTGAAAGCGGCCATCGATATCAGCGACGGACTTATATCCGACCTGAAGCACGTCTGCGAGGCAAGCAGGGTCGGTGCCAGGGTCGAGATGGAACGGATACCGATTGCTCCTGCCGTGAGTGCTCACTTCAAGGACCGGGCGCTGGCGCTGGCCGCAGCCGGCGGTGAAGACTATGAACTGCTATTTACCGCCAGCGAAGAGAAGATAGCTAAAGTGAGAACAGTGCTCTCCTGTCCGGTAACGACCATCGGTGAGATTGTGGCTGAAGAGACGGGCAATGTGGTCATAGTTGATGCGCATGACGCGCCGGTTGACCTGGAAAAGTCCGGGTGGGAGCATTTCGGCGCTTGAAATAGTATCTGGATGAAGGAAAGAATGAAAGGGAAAGACCAGGAATCCTCTGCAATGAAATCGGGTCAGGGTATGTGCTTCGGCTGCGGGCGGAAGAACCCGTTCGGTCTGCGTCTGAAATTCAAGCGGGATGGCAGGGGCGTCAGGACGGAGCACACCCCCGGCGAGTATTACCAGAGCTGGCCGGATATCATCCACGGCGGCATCATCGTCACCATGCTCGACGAGGCCATGGGACACGCCACCCTGATGAGTGGCAACTTCGGTTTTCTCACCGCATCGATACAGGTCAATCTCAAGCGTCCCGCCTACGTGAATGACAGGCTTATTATAAGTGCTGAAGTGGGCAAGAACAATGGGAGGACGATTGAGGTGGCGGGGAAAATGTCTTTGCCCGACGGTACGCTGGTGGCCGACGGCAGAGCGGTGCAGGTCATCCTTGAGGGCAACCGGCTCGAGGCGGTTATCTGGGATATGGATGGGGTGATTGCCGATACGGCACCCTTCCATTTTCAGGCCTGGCAGGAGGTGTTTGGCAAAAGAAAAGTGCCTTACTCCAGAGAGGTCTTTCAGCGCAATTTCGGTAAACGGAATGATATCATTGTGCGGAGCATTGTCGGTGAAGGCTACCCTGAAAATGAAATAGAAGCCATTCTGGTGGAGAAGGAAGGACTGTTCCGCGCCAAGGCAGCCGGCAATATCCAGCCGATTCCCGGCGCTTTAGGATTGATTGATGAGCTGAAAGAATATGGGGTAAAAGTGGCGCTGGCCACTTCCTCCCCGATTGAGAACGGGCAGTTTGTTACCCGACAGCTGGGCATCGAGGATAGTTTTGACGTTACCGTTTGGGGCAGGGAGGTTACTGAAGGTAAACCGAGTCCTCAGATTTTCCTGCTCGCTGCCGAGCGACTGAAAGTTGACCCGGGCAACTGCGTCGTTATCGAGGATGCGGTGGCCGGGGTTGCCGCGGCAAAACGGGCCGGGATGAAATGCCTTGCCGTGACCAACAGCCACCCGGGAGAAAAGCTCGGCGAGGCTGACCGCGTGGTTGATAGCCTGGAATATGTCAGCGTGGCCGACCTGGCGGCGATTTTCTATTCGCCGGAGAAAGGATGATAATTTAAAATCATGGTGGCAATGGAAAGGTCCCTGGTGCTGGTTAAACCCGATGCCGTACAGAACGGGCAGGGCGGCGAAATTATCAGTCGCCTGGAAAAGCTGGGACTTAAGATGGTGGCGCGCAAGGTGTTGCGTATGGATAGAGCTCTGGCCGAGCAGCTCTATGCGATTCACCGGGATAAGCCTTTTTTTGGCGAACTGGTCGAATATATGACGTCAGCGCCGATAGTGGCGGCGGTCTTTATGGGGGAGGGGGCGGTGGCAAAAATCAGGCAGGCAATGGGTGCCACCGACCCGGCCAAAGCCGACGCGGGAACGATTCGAGCGGATTTTGGTCTGGATGTAAGGCGTAATGCGGTACACGGCTCCGACTCGGTGGAGACGGCGGAGAAAGAAATTCCCCTGTTCTTCTCTGAGGATGAAATCGTTGCCGCTTAGAAACACCGGGCAATATTAGTGGATTCTGAGCACCAGGTCGGCCTGGCCCCAGAGTCGGTCAAGCTGGTAGAATTCCCGCTCCGATGTGGAGAATATGTGCACGATTACGTCGCCGTAGTCCAGCAGAAGCCAGCCTGAGTCTACCGTGCCTTCGTGGTGGATGGGAAGGACCCCGTCCTTTTTCAGGCTGTGTTCCACGTCTTCAAAAATAGCCCTTATCTGCCGTTCGCTCTCTCCGGTGCAGATAACAAAGTAATCGGCAAAGCTGCATACCTTGCGGGTATCGAGCAGCACGATATCACCGGCCTGCTTGTCACCGGCCACATCCACTGCCCTTCGGGCTACTTCGATTCCTTCCAGAATTCGGGCCTCCCCTACCTTTGGTACTTAAAATTATAGCATAGCTGCGGTAATTGTACAGGTGCATATTGACAAAGCCTTTCGGGTGTGCTATGTTTGACATAAATAAAAGCGAAAAAATTTTGGTCGAGATGAATAAGCACAAGTTTTACGCCTATTATTATTTTTATTACTTTTTCTGGCGCTCAAGCGCTGGGGAGGGCCTTGTTTGTATGAGCTAAACACAGCCAAAAGCTAAAGAAGATAAGAAATAAAGCAATCAGAAGAGCCCTCCCCGGAAGGGCTTTTTTATTTGCCCGTCATTGACAAACTGAGGAGAAGGAAGATGATAATCATGAAATCGGAAGCTAGTAAAGAGGAAATCGCCCACGTGGTGAAGGAGATTAAAAAATTTGGCCTTAAGGCCGATGTCTCGCAGGGGGAGTTCCGGACGGTAATCGGCCTGGTCGGCGATGAGAGAAAGGTGGACTTTTCCCACTTTGCCACCCTTCCCGGTGTGAAGGAGGCTATCCCGGTGGAATCGCCATACAAGCTTATCAGCCGGGAGTACGGCAAGCAATTTGATGAAGGGATAGACCGTCGGCCGATACAGGTGGGTAACGTGGCCATCGGTGGCGATGCTCTGGTAATTATTGCCGGGCCGTGCACCATTGAAAGCCGGTCGCAGCTCTTCCGCATCGCCGAGGAGGTGAAGAAAGCCGGCGCTCATATACTGCGGGGTGGCATATTCAAGCCCAGGAGTTCCGTCCATTCTTTCCAGGGACTGGGGGCCAACGGCCATGATGAAGCGGAGGAAGCGTTGCGGTGGTTGCATGAGGCCGGACAGCGCTTTGAGATGCCAGTGGTAACGGAAGTAAGGGGGGAGGCACAGATTGACCTGGTGGCCAGCTACGCTGATATAATACAGATTGGTGCCCGCAATATGTACAGCCAGGACCTGCTTGCCAGCGTGGCCAGAGCCGGGAAACCGGTCCTGTTCAAGCGCCACTTCGGTGCCGGCGTTGATGAGTTTCTGTCTTTCGCCGAATACATGGCGGCGGAGGGCAACAAGGATATTATTCTGTGTGAGCGCGGCATATTGCCCGTGGGAAAGGGAAAAAACTACACCCGCTATACCTTTGACCTCTCGGCGATTCCGGCAATTCAGAAGGAGACCTACCTGCCGGTGGTTGCCGACCCCAGCCATGCCACCGGGCGGCGCGACCTTATTTTCAATATGAGCTGCGCGGCAGTTGCCGCCGGGGCGAGCGGCCTGATGATAGAGACACACTATGACCCGTCGGAGGCGCTGGTTGACGGTATGCAGATGATAACGCCGGATGAGTTGAAAGAGGTTATCGGCGCCTGCCAGAAAATCCACGAACTGGTTGCCCCCAGGCACGAAGTAAAGGCGGTTAGTGGATGAGAGAGATTAGCGTAGCGCTGGGCAGTAAAAGCTACCCGGTATTTATCGGGTCTGGACTGCTGTCTCAAACGGGCCGCTATCTGAAGGGACGCGGATTTGCCGACCGGCTGGTGGTTATCACTGACTCCACCGTGAACAGACTGTATGGTCGCACACTGAGCCTGGCTCTGGAAGATGATGGGTTCGGGGTCAGCACCCTTGAGTTGCCCCCCGGTGAAGAGCAGAAGTCGCTGGAAAACGCTGGCCTGCTATACGAGCAACTGACCGCGGTTCGTGCCGAGAGGACGACGCCAATTCTGGCGCTGGGAGGAGGCGTAATCGGTGACCTGGCGGGGTTTGTGGCGGCCACCTATCAGAGGGGGGTGCCGCTGGTGCAGCTGCCGACCACGCTGCTTGCCCAGGTAGACAGCAGTGTTGGCGGGAAGGTGGCGGTGGACCACGGTCAATTGAAGAACATGATAGGTGCCTTCTACCAGCCGGAAATGGTCATCACCGATACCAGTACCTTGAAATCTCTGCCTGATGAAGAACTGGTCAATGGGCTGGCCGAGGTTATTAAAAGCGCGACCATACGGGATGGTCGGTTCTTTTCCTTTCTGGAGGAGAATATGGAAAAGATAAAATCACTTGATGAGGATATTCTGGAGGAGACTGTATATCAGTCGGTGAAAATCAAAGCGGAGGTGGTGGCGGAGGACGAGTTGGACATGGGCTTGAGGCATATTTTGAATTACGGCCATACCATCGGACATGCGGTTGAATCGGTCTCCGATTTCAAAATAAAGCACGGCAAAGCGGTGGCCATCGGAATGGTGGCAGCTGCCCGAATCTCCAATAAGCGCGGAATGCTTGGAGATAACGAAGTGAGAAGACTACTGGGATTAATAGAGCAGGCCGGCCTGCCCACGAAGATTCCCGACCTCGGGGTTGAGGAAATAATACAGGCGATGCAGCATGACAAGAAAGTGCGTGAGGGAAAAGCCAGGTTCGTACTGCTGAAATCAATCGGAAATGCGGTGGTTGCCGATGACGTTTCTCCAAATTTAGTCGAAGAGGTATTAACTCAGAATGACACGACCTAAAATCTGCGCCTCCATAGTGAATAGTGACCTTGAAGCTATCAAACGTGTTGAGCCGCTGGTTGATTTATACGAGATGCGAATAGACCTGATTGGCCCCGAATGGAAGGAGTTCGCCGGGCAGCTTTCGAAACCCTGGATTGCCTGCAATCGGAAACGGGACGAAGGGGGAATCTGGCAGGGTAGTGAGGAAGAAAGGCTCGCCGAGTTGCTCCGCGCTCTGAAACTGGGTGCGGGGATAATCGATATTGAGCTCAGCACGGAAAACCTCGCTGATGTTGTGACACGAATTAAAGAAAAGGCAAAATGCCTGATTTCCTGTCACGATACGGAAGAAACGCCTTCGATTGCTGTGATGAAGGAGCTGGTGCAGAAGCAGTTGGCTGCCGGTGCCGATATCTGCAAGGTGGTTACAACCGCCCGGAAATTCGAGGACAATGTGAGCACCCTGCAGCTAATCAGGGAATTTCCTGAAGAAAGAATTATCTCGTTTGCCATGGGGCCGCTTGGCTCTGTGAGTCGACTTCTCTGCCCACTGGTGGGCGGTGAGTTCATCTACGCTTCCATAGAACCGGGTGGAGAGGCGGCGTCGGGGCAGATTACGGCGGGCGACCTGCGAAAAATTTACGAAATGGTGAAAGGATGAGCTCCATAACCGGAAAAACAAGGGTCTGCGGGATAATCGGCGACCCCATAGAGCACAGCATGTCGCCGGTGATGCATAACGCCGCCTTCGAAGCGCTTGGCCTAGACTATGCCTACCTTCCATTTCGCGTGCGGCGGGAGGAGCTGCCGGAGGCGATAGCCGGCATCAGGGCACTCAACCTCGTTGGTCTGAACGTTACCCTACCGCATAAGGTGGACGTAATCCCGCTACTGGATAGACTGGACGCGATGGCGGAGAGAATGGGGGCGGTGAACACCATTGTCAATGAAAATGGAGTGCTCGCCGGCTACAATACCGATGCCCCCGGCTTTCTTCAGGCACTGCTGGTGAAAGGTATTGAGCCCGATGGTAAGAAAATCGCCATACTGGGCTCCGGCGGTGCCGCCAAAGGAATCTCCTTTATCCTCGCCGAGGCAGGCGCCAGTCTGGTCATCCTGAACCGCACTCTTCCCAAAGCAGAAGAGCTGGCATCCCAGATTGCGCAATACTATCATAAAAAACTGGAAGCGATGACATTAAGCGAGGAGAACATGGCTAAGGCGCTTGGTGGGGCCGATGTTCTGGTCAATACCACCAGCGTGGGCATGGTTCCCGGCGTTGACCAGACCCCCGTGCCGGCAAGACTGCTCAAATCAGATATGACCGTTTTCGATATCGTGTATAACCCCCTGGAAACAAGGCTGCTCAGGGAGGCGAAGGCAGCCGGTGCCCGGACCATAGACGGGCTGGATATGCTCGTCTGGCAGGGCGTGCTGGCCTTTGAGAAATTTACCGGCCGGAAAGCACCGCTTGAAATCATGAAACAGGCAGCGGCAAAGGCTTTATCACATGAAAAGTAACATTGCCCTCATCGGTTTCATGGGAACGGGAAAGACGGCGGTGGGTAGATTGCTGGCCGAAAAGCTGGGCAGGGAATTTATTGAACTGGATGCACTCATTGAAAAGAGGGCGGAAAAGTCCATCCCCGAAATCTTTCAGCAGGATGGGGAAATCGCTTTCCGTGAGCGCGAGATTGAGGCGACCAGAGAGGTGGCGGAAAAGAAAAACGCGGTGATTGCCTGCGGCGGCGGCGTTGTCCTGAACCAGATAAACATTGACCGGCTCAGGAAAAACAGCGTGATTGTATATCTGACGGCATCGCCCGAGGTGATTTTGAAGAGGACATTATCTGATAAAGATGAAAGGCCACTGCTGGTAGCAGAGAATAAGGCTTCAAAGATTGAAGTGCTCTTGAAATTCAGAAAACCGTTCTATGAACGCGCGGCTGATATAACGGTGGATACTTCCGAACTGAAAGTGACCGAGGTGGTCGAGCAGATACTAGCCGGATTAAGTGAGTATGAAAGTCACCGTTGAAAAAAGTAACATCAAAGGTAAAGTGATTGCTCCACCGTCCAAGAGCTACACGATAAGAGGCCTGATGTGTGCGGCGCTGGCTCACGGGCAGAGCCAGATATTGAACCCTTTATACGCGGACGATACGGACGCTGCCGCCAGGGTGCTGGACGATATCGGTGTGCGCGTGGAGCGGACGGAAGACCTCTGGCGAATCGATGGCAGCGAGCTTCGCCAGCCGGAGGCAGACCTCTATTGCGGCGATTCGGCAGCGACGCTGCGGTTCATGACGGCCATCTGCTCGATAGTCCCGGGGAGGTGTCGTTTGACGGCGGGCGCTTCGCTGGCCAAGAGGCCGGTCGAATCGCTGGTGAAGGCGCTGCAGCGATTGGGTGTGGACTGCTCGTCAAATGGCGGCGTGGCACCGGTGGTGGTAAACGGGGGGAGGTTAAAGGGTGGGGAGACCGAGCTGCCCGGCGATGTCAGCTCACAGTTCGTCTCAGCGCTGCTGCTGGTCTCGCCGCTTGCCGAGGAAGGGATACACATCAGGCTGACCACGCCTCTGGAATCAAAGCCCTACGTTGAGATGACCCTCGACTGCATGGAGAAATTCGGCGTAAAGGTGGAATTTTCCAAAAAGATGGACGATTTCTATACGGTAAAACAAACATATCAACCGGCAAGATATGAAGTGGAAGGGGACTGGTCGTCGGCTTCTTACTTCCTGGCGCTGGGCGCTCTTTCAAACGGAGTGGAGATCGAAAATTTGAATCCGGAAAGCCTGCAGAGCGACAGGGCTATGCTGGAATTCCTGAGCCAGATGGGCGCGGATGTGAATGTATCGCCAAACGCAATCAGGGTAAAAGGTTCAAAGCTGAAAGCGCTGCATGTTGATTTGTCCGACAGCATCGACCTTCTGCCCACGCTGGCTGTTCTGGCGGCGGTGGCCGAGGGAACGAGCGAGCTGGAGGGCATCGATAGGGCGAGGATAAAGGAATCGAACCGCGTTTCCGCCGTCCGGGAGGGGCTGGAAAGGATGGAGGTGAAGGTTGCCGAGGAAAAGGACCGAATGCTCATCACGGGCTCAAACCTGAAGAGCGCGGTCATTGACAGCCACGATGACCACCGTATCGCCATGGCCTTCAGCATCCTGGGCACACTTGCGGGGAACACCATCATAAATAATGCGGAGTGCGTTAAGAAGACATTTCCGCAATTCTGGGATATACTAAGAAACATTGGGGGAAGACTGGAGATAAATGGATAACACTCTGGGCAAGATTTTCACCCTCACCAGCTTCGGTGAGAGCCACGGCGACTGCATGGGAGTGGTGGTTGACGGCTGTCCTGCCGGTCTCCCCATCGGCGAAGCGGATATCCAGCAGGAGGTGGAGAGGCGGCGACCCGGCGCCACCGGCACCACGGAGCGGTGGGAGCCGGACAAAGTGGAAATCATCTCCGGCGTCTATGACGGACGTACCACCGGCGCGCCTGTCTGCATGCTCACCTGGAACAGGGATATCGATTCCGGAGTTTACAGGAAAAATCGATTTGCCCTGCGTCCCGGCCATGCCGATTATACCGCCTTTGTAAAGTACGGAGGATTTAACGATTTCCGCGGCGGGGGCCGGTTTTCGGGGAGGATAACTTTAGCCTACGTCATGGCTGGAGCAATCGCCAGGAAGCTAATCGGTCGCCTAGGCATCGATGTCTTTGCCCATACCGTTGACATTGGCGGTATCAAAGCTCCCGCGCAGGCATTGACCGAAATTAAAGAAAGAGCCAGAGAAAACCCGCTGTGGTGCGCTGACCGGGAAGCTGCTGAGAAGATGACGCGCTTAATCGAACAGACAAAGCGGGAGAAAGACAGCCTGGGCGGGACTATCGAGGGCGTTGCCCTCAACGTGCCGGCGGGACTGGGCGAGCCGGTCTTCAATAATTTTGATGGTGAGCTGGCTAAAGCCCTGTTCGCCATTCCGGCGGTCAAAGGGGTGGAGTACGGTGCCGGCTTTGCCGTCGCGGGCATGAAAGGTTCGGAAAATAATGACCTTTATGACATCAAGGATGGAAAAATCGTTACCGGGACCAACAACGCTGGCGGGGTGCTGGGTGGCATCAGCACCGGTATGCCGGTAATCGTCAGGGTTGCTGTCAAGCCGACCGCCTCCATCGCCAGAAGTCAGGAAACGGTGGATATCCAGAAGATGGCCAAGACCAGCCTCACGGTAATGGGTCGACATGATACCTGTATCGTCCCTAGGGCGGTGCCGGCGGTGGAGGCGATGATGGCGGTGACCATATGCGACTTTGTCCTGCAGGCAGGACTTGTGCCGAGGGTGTTGTCATGAACCTTGAAGAGTTAAGAAAGCAGATTGATGATGTTGATGCCAGAATCATCGAGCTCATCGGTGAGCGGATACACATTGCCGAGGAGATAGGCAGGGGCAAGCGGGCAAAGGGCAGCTCAATTGAGGACCGGGAGCGAGAGAAGAAGGTCCTGGAGAATGTAAAACGCCTCGCTCAGGAGAAGGATATCGACATCAGCACGGAAGACCTGGGGAATATCTATGAGCGCATCATCTCTGCCTGTAAGAATAAAGAGGGCGTTACGGTTGCCTTTCAGGGTGAGGTGGGCGCCTACAGCGAGGAAGCCGCCTTTCAAATCTTCGGCACGTCGATAGAAATCCGGCCCCGTGAGACGCTGGAAGAGGTCTTCAAGTCGATGGAGGAGGAAGGGGTGCAATTCGGCGTGATACCGGTGGAAAACTCGCTGGAAGGGAGCATCAGCCGTTCTTATGACCTCATGCTTGAATCCCCTCTCCGCGTATGCGGCGAGACTGAAGTGAGGGTAATCCACTGCCTTATCGCCAGCCCTGATGCCAATCTGGATACGGTGAAGAAGGTCTACTCTCATCCTCAGGCGCTGGGACAGTGCCGCAGTTTTCTGAAACACCTGAATGCCGTCCTGATTCCCAGCTATGACACCGCGGGAAGCGTCAAGATGATCAAGGAACAGGGATTAACGGACAGCGCCGCCATCGCCAGTGCCCGGGCCGCGGAAATATATGGCATGAAGGTCATCGCCAGAGAGATAGAGGACACCCCTAACAATTTCACCCGATTCTTCACCCTGGCCAGAAAAGACTCACCACCAAGCGGGAATGACAAGACCTCGATTGTTTTTTCGACGAAGGACCGACCCGGTGCGCTCCATGAAGTTCTCGGTGAGCTATCCCGCCACAATATAAACCTGAGCAAGCTGGAATCCAGACCAACGCGGCAAAAGCCCTGGCAGTACAACTTCTATCTCGATTTCGAAGGTCACCGTGAGGACGATGCCGCCCGCGAAGCACTTCAGAATGTAGAGAAACTATCGATTTTTCTCAAGGTACTGGGTTCGTATCCGAAGGCAAAAAGACGGCCGGTAGGTGAATAGGTGAAGGTTGCCATAATTGGCGGTTCGGGAAAAATGGGACGATGGTTCGCCCGTCATTTACTGGAAGAGGGCAACGAGGTGGTAATCAGCGGCCGGACTGAAAGCAAAGTCATGGAAGCCAGACAGGAGCTTGGCGTTGCTGCTGTCTCTAATGTTGAGGCGGTCAAAGATGCTGAAGTCGTAGTGCTCTCGGTGCCGATAGATACTTTCGAGGACATTGTCGTCGAGCTTGCCCCCCATATCCAGCCGGAACAGGCGGTGGTTGATGTCACCTCCGTAAAAGTGATGCCCGTAGCCGCTATGCACCGGCACCTGAAGACCAAGCTGGTACTGGGGACACACCCGCTCTTTGGGCCGGGGGCACAGGGAGTTGCCGGACAGAACTTTGTGCTGACTCCGACCAGCAACGAGGAAAGGGCGCTGGCGGATAAGGTCAGAAGTTATCTGGAAACAAGAAGTGCCAGAGTCAGCCTCATGACGCCCGAAGAGCACGACGATAAAATGGCCGTTACTCTCGGGCTTTCTCATTTCATTGCCATTGTGGCTGCCGATACGCTTCTCAGTTCGAATAAAAGTACACAGCCCACAACGCTCGGCGGCATTACCTACAAAGTATTGCTGACCCTGGTGGAAAGCGTTATCTCGGAGAATCCGGAGCTTTATGCCTCCATCCAGATGAATTTACCCGGTGTTCCGGACGTTGAGACGCTATTCCAGGGGAAGGTGGCAGCGTGGGCGGAAATGGTGAAGAGTAAGGACAGGGACGCCTTTATCCGGCAAATGAAAACGCTGAAAAGCCGACTGGAAAAGGATAACCCCGATTTCGGTAAGGCCTACGAAAATATGTACCGGCTCGCCTCGGGATTATAAACTTATTTCACCTCGTAGGGACCGAAAATAAAGTCCAGGTCCTCCTGCAACGCTGACAATTTCTCCTGCGAGAAGAGCTTATCATCAATGTCCAGCATCACCTTGGTTTCCGTTCTGGCGGAGCCAACGACGTGGGCCCGCAGGCATTCCTTTTCCTGAACTCTGAAGGTCAGAGTGCCCCGCGTGATAAATGAAGAGGTGTCGCTGGGCAGAGCGTACGTTTCCATCTTTTCCTCGCCCAGACTAGCTCCCTGCTTCAGAATAAAATCCCTTATTTCGGCATAGAGCAGTTCTGGATTAACCTCTTTGTAAGTCTTCCTTATCTGCATGTAATATAACCTCCGCCTCCCTATATAATAGGGGGATTTTCGACCGTTTTTGTCAAGTGAAGATAAGCGTTAAAAGAGAGTATTTATTTCACATATTCAAATATTTTCACAATGGGCACATTGCTCACACCGGGTTGAGGTAAGGACTCCGGGGAGCTATAAACCAGTTTGTAGTGTTCTAATTCCTCAAGAGGTACCGCGCTGATAAACGGAGTTTCGCCAACAATCTGGAACTGCCCCGATTTCTGCTCCGATATGTAGCTCTTTGCTTCTTCATAACTGGGGAAAACTTGTTTGCCATCGATTACTTTAACAGTGCCTCCTTCCTTTAGAGGCCTTTCTTGGTAAGAAATGACCTCTACCTGCGCTGGGGTTACCGCCTTGCCATCGAAGTTGTATAGCCTGACCGCCAGTGAGCGGTAATACTCAGGGTGTAAATACAGCGTTCCGACAAGCATATTTTTATTATCTGGCTTGGGTTCCAGATAGATATCAAAATATTTAGATGCTTCTTGATTTGACCAAAAGATTAGTGCATAGAGCTTGCTCGTTATGGTCTGATTGTCAAGCATGATATATCTGGCACCCATTTTGTCGACTATATCGCTCTCTGGGATTATTTCCTGTTCCCAATTCGTTTTCCACTCTACTTCCTGAGAGGAGTTTTCACCCTGAGAGAGGAAGTATTTGGCCACATAAAACCCTCCGGGCCCCGGGGTTAGGTTAACCGGTCGCTGGGCAATACGGGTGATCCAGTAGCCGTAGTCAACCCAGGCCATGACGGCATAAGCGGAATCAGGGTAATTATATTGTTCACCGGACACAGGGGGCTCATAGAACGCGTAGTAAAAATTCGAGTCGCCAAAAGGTTCTGGAGTATTTTCCTTCATCCAGTCTAGTGAACTTACCCAGGCGTTGGGTGGGGCAAAGGCAGCCGCAGAGGCAACGCTTTTTGCTGGACTTATGTTGGGGAAGAAGATTAGGAAAAATATAACGATTATCACCACAACGATGTTTACATAGTACAAGGCAGAAGAAAATCCTGCAGGTGACCTTCCTTTATACTTGCTCTTTTTTTGCGGTTCCTGCTTGGGTTTGGAAAATTTTAAAAAATCCAGCGCCTGCAAAAATTGCCAGCCTATATAAGTGATGAGCATTGCTACCAAGATAGCTATAATCGCAGGGCTGACGCCGGAATAAAAAATGAGGAAGATAATCATAGCAATGGAAACAAATATATTTAAGTGCTTGGCGGAAGGATGAACGTCCTTGTTTATCTTGAAGAATTGCCAGGACAGGAAACCAGAAAGTAAGGCGATATTGACTGCCAGGTAGTAGGCAAACCGACGTTGCCCAAGTGTTGCCAGCAGTACTATAAGGCTCCATATTAGCAAGATGTTTGTTTCTGCGGGAAGTGATTCCGGAAATAATTTAAAGCTACCTATTTTAAGTCGGGAAATCTTCCCACCAATGAATATGTGAAGAAAATAATAAATCATGTAATAGAATATGATGAGAGCGGCCAGGAAGAAATTAGTATTGAAGTTACCCCAGATAAGTTGGGCAGTCCATTCCCCCGTCGGGCGAAGGAAGGGCTGCATTTCTATTATGGTACGTGATGCAAACATATTGAACACGTCTAATACGTTTCTTATGAAGTCAGGATAAATGGCACGCCCAATGAAAAGGGCCGCCACGCCCAACGCAACTAGCGTGACGGGGTAGTAATATAATTTGATTTTCCAGATTTTAAATCTACGGGAGATTACGTGCAGGATGATGGGAAGAAACGCTGCCATGAGCAGAGAGAGCCAGGGTATTACGCTGGAAGGCTTGGAGGTAAACGTGCCGCCGACGAATATGACATAGATTATTAAAGCAATAAAGAATGTTATTGTGCCCGCCGGCAGGAGATAATCAGTCTTGTTTCGCTTCAGATGGTCGATGGTGAACTGAATTGATAAGTAAAGAAGAATGATGAAAACGAAGAGCAATCCGCCAACCCAGGTCACGAGGTAGACTCCTAAAGAAAGACCGGTGAGCAGGCTATAGATAACCGGCTTGCGGATTACTTTCCAGTCCCTGTTCCAGAGATGCTGAACCGTCAGGCCGCTTTCATGTGCCCGCTTTACCGCCATAATGAGAAACATCATGGTGAGGGCAGTTAAAAGCGTCTCGGCAACGTGGTGGTCGGTGAAGCCAAGGATTGAGCGTCCTAGATATTCGCCGGGCAGTATGACGATTAGACCGGCGGAAATGACGCCGGCCCAGCGTCCGAATAGCTCCTTGCCGATGAAAAAAACCGGAATAACGGTGAGCGCGCCCAGTACGGCGGGAAAATATACCGAGATGACGTCAATGGTGTGCTGAGTTGGTGAACCAAGGCCGATAACCCAGATTATACCCGCCAGAAACCAGTCAAAGAAATGGATGTTGTCCAGATTCATACCGAAAGGGTAGAGCAGGTATGGGTCAAAATCAATGAGGTTGGGGAAGTTATGCACCAGATTGTCCACCAGGCGCATGTGGAAGTAAGCATCAACGCTGGTAAACTTGATCCATTCGCCGATGAAGACGTGGTCATATGGAAGGTAGGCCCGAATGAACAGGGAAATGCCGAAGAACAGCGCCAGGCATAAACCGGCCACGGTTCCGGCGGAAAGCCTTTTCCCCCCGTTCGTGCTCTCATCACTCATCTGCCAGCCCTCTCAGGTGGATGGGTTCTGGGGTTCAGGAAGACTTTGCCGCCGTGGCTGCTCTCACCGTATCGGCAGGACAATTTACGTCTCCTTGTTCAGGCTGTCCAGAAATTCAGCATTGTTCTTCGTTTTACGCAGTCGGTCGATGATACGCTCGGTGGCGTCGGTAAAGTTAGTTGAATCAGAGGCAATCATGCCGACCATGCGTCGCAGCAGCCATATCTTGCTCAGGCTGTTTTCTTCAATGAGGAGTTCTTCCCGGCGTGTGCCACTGCGCTGGATATCCATGGCTGGGAAGATACGTCGCTCTGACAGCCGCCGGTCGAGATGGAGCTCCAAATTACCGGTGCCTTTGAATTCTTCATAGATGAGGTCGTCCATGCGGCTGCCGGTATCAACAAGGCAGGTGGCGATGATGGTGAGGCTGCCGCCCTCAGCAGTGTTGCGGGCGGCGCCGAAGAAACGCTTGGCGGGGTGAAGCGCCGAGGGGTCAATGCCGCCGGAAAGAGTACGACCGCTTGAGGGCATCGCCAGGTTGTAGGCACGGGTGAGGCGGGTGATACCGTCCAGGAGGATAAACACATCCTTCCCGCTTTCCACGATGCGCTTGGCCCTCTCCAGAGCCAGCTCAGCGACGCGCGTCTGGTTCTCTACCATCTCATCGAAGGTGGCGCCGATAACTTCCCCTTTCACCGAGCGTTTCATATCGGTGACTTCCTCAGGGCGCTCCCCGATAAGGCAGACAAGCAAATGAATATCGCTGTAGTTGGTCGACGTGGCATTGGCAATAGCCTTGAGCAGCATTGTCTTACCTGCTTTGGGTGGGGAAACAATCATGCCTCTCTGACCGCGGCCGATTGGTGCGATCATATTCATCAAACGCGTGGAAAGCTCACTGGCTGAATGTTCCAGGTTGATGAGCCGGTCGGGAAAGGTAGGGGTGAGCGAGCCAAAGTGAGGCCTTTCTTTGCAGTGGTCGGGGTTGATGTTATTAATAGACAGTATCTGAAGGAGGCTGTAATATTTTTCATTGCTTTTTGGCAGTCTGCCCTGTCCGACAATCATATCGCCATTGCGCAGGCCAAAGCGGCGAATCTGTGATGGGGAAATATAGACATCGGCTTGATTGGGCAGCAGCGTATCCTGCCTGAGGAAACCGTAGCCGTCACTCATGATATCCAGGATACCGCGGCAGAATACGTGGCCTTCCTGTTCAATATCTGCCTTGATTAATTGTGTGACCAGGTCTTCCTTGTCCAGGCTCTCTGCCTCGCCGATGCCCTTTTCCTTGGCCAGTGTTAGCAGCTCGGCTTGCGTTTTGCCTTCCAGGTCTTCCATGTTCATCGTGTCACCTCACTTCCGTGCCCCTTTTCTCGTCGGATGGGGATTAGTTATCGTTTGATAGTTTGAATTAATAATCTTAGATATATTGAAAAAGCTCTGCGTGGCTGACAAATCGTTGGCTGCGGATTGCTGTCTCGAAAAGAAGTTCATTGCATCCTCACTGTTCTGCGGAAAGAGGCAGGGGTGGCTGCGCACCTTCGCGCAGCACGTCCTTGGCCACACCGACGAAATCGCGGAAAAGCGGGTGGGGACGGCTGGGTCGGGAACCAAATTCAGGGTGGAACTGGCAGCTTACCATCCAGGGGTGATTAGCCAGTTCGCAGATTTCCACCAACCGATTATCCGGCGAGAGGCCGCTATAGACCATGCCGGCTTTTTCCAGCGTGGCGCGAAAATCATTATTGAACTCATAGCGATGCCGGTGGCGCTCATGAATCAGGCTCTGGCCATAGGCCTGTGCGGCATGGGTGCCGGGAGCCAAATTGCAGGGGTAATTGCCCAGGCGCATCGTGCCTCCCTTTTCGTGTACCTTTTTCTGCTCCGGCAGGATATCAATCACCGGGTAGGGCGTATCGGGGTCGAACTCGGTGGAATTCGGCTTCTTTGACCTGAGGGCATGGCGGGCAAGTTCAATGACCATTACATGCAGTCCCAGACACAGGCCAAGGTAGGGAATTTCATTGGTCCGCGCGTAGCTGGCGGCTCTGACCATGCCTTCAATACCCCGGATGCCGAAGCCGCCGGGAACGATGATGCCCTGCGCCGACCTGAGCAGCGAATCGCAGCCATCACGTTCCAGGTCTTCGGAGTGCACCCAGAAAAGGTTCAACCCTCTATTGTGGTACAGTGCGGCGTGGCATAGTGCCTCACGCACCGAAAAATAGGCATCGGTTAATTCAACATATTTGCCCACCAGCGCGATATTTACCGGCTCGTGGTCCGTTTTCAATCGTTCCACAAGGTTGCGCCATTCTTTTAAATTGCTTCTTTTGGTCGGCAGGTGAAGCTTGTGCGCGAGTAATCGCCCGAGACCCGCTTCATCCAGCAAGAGAGGTATTTCATAAATCGTGGATACGGTCGGCAGAGGAATAACTGCCTCTCGTTCCACGTCGCAGAACAGGGATATTTTATCCCTAATACCTTCCGGAATCGGAAGGTCACTGCGGCAGATAATGATGTCAGGCTGGATACCCATGCGGCGCAGCTCATTGACACTGTGCTGGGTGGGTTTTGTCTTCAGCTCCTTGGTCGCGTTAAGATAAGGGAGCAGCGTAACGTGAACGTAAAGCACATTGTCCCGCCCGACGTCGTTGCGCATCTGCCTGATGGCTTCAAGGAAGGGCTGGCCCTCGATATCGCCCACCGTGCCGCCGACTTCAATGAGGATAACGTCCGCACCGGACTTATCTGCCAGGCTTTTAAAACACGACTTTATCTGGGAGGTGACGTGAGGCACAACCTGAATCGTCCCGCCGAGGAAATCCCCCCGTCGCTCCTTGGCAATGACTGCGCTGTATATCTGGCCTGAGGTAACGTTCGACTCCTGGGTTACTTCAACGTCAATGAAGCGCTCGTAGTTACCCAGGTCAAGGTCAGTCTCGGCACCGTCCCGGGTGACAAACACTTCACCGTGCTGGTAAGGGGACATCGTGCCCGGGTCAACATTGAGATAGGGGTCGAGTTTCTGTGCCGTGACTTTGAGCCGACGACTCTTCAGAATGGTGCCCATGGAAGCGACGGTTACACCCTTGCCAACAGAACTAACTACACCACCAGTTACAAAGATATACTTTGGCATACAGGAAACCAAATTTTACAAAACAATCAAGAAAAACCTTCACTTTTCTTGGCAGCATGTTTATTGAGGTTGGACTTTGACAACAGAGGGCACCGATTACAGGGGGACGTTCTTGTTAATTTATACAGAAATAACGTTAGCTGTCAAGTTTTTGATGGGGAGTTTCTTTTATTATAAAGATACAAATGCGTGTTGTCAAGTTAGGAGCAATTAAAACTTATGGTAGTGAGGCGGGCGGTTAATCGTGCTATAATCTATATGGACTAAGCACTATGGCTAAAGGAGACAGGCGCCGATGGATGAGTTAAAGGTATTCACGGGCAATGCCCATCCGGAGCTGGCCAAGGAGGTGGTCAATTATCTTGGCATACCTCTGGGGAAGAACGAGGTATTTCAGTTCAGCAACGAGAATATCTTTGTCCGCATTCTGGAGAATGTTCGCGAGCGTGATACCTTTGTCATTCAGCCATTGTGCTCACCGGTTAACACCAACCTCGTCGAACTGTTGATTATGATAGACGCCCTCAAACGGGCTTCAGCCAAGCGAATTACGGCGGTCGTGCCGTACTATGGCTACGGGCGAACCGATAAGAAAGACCAGCCTCGCGTCCCCATCACCGCGAGGCTTATTGCTGACCTGCTGACTGTAGCCGGCTCGGACCGATTGCTGACCGTTGACCTGCATGCGGCGCAGATTCAGGGTTTCTTCAGCATACCGGTGGACGAGCTGACAGCTCTGAATTTACTGGCTAATTATTTTAAAGAAAGCAAATTTAATGACCTGGTGGTGGTAGCCACCGATATCGGTATCACCAAGCGGGCGCGGGACCTGGCCGAGAAACTCAACGCGCCGCTGGCCATTATGGAGAAGCGACGTTTCGGTAATGTAGGCCAGGCGGAGACACTGAACGTCATCGGTGAGGTGGAGGGCATGACCGCGCTCACCGTGGATGATGAGATAGATACGGCGGGGTCTCTGGTCAACGTTGTTGAGACGCTGATTGAGAACGGTGTCAAAGGCGTATATGCCTGCTGTACTCATCCCATTTTTTCCGGGCCAGCGATTCAGAAAATCGACTCCTGTCCGGTAAAGGAAGTGGTCGTGACCAATACCGTTCCGGTGAAGGATGAGAAAAAAGTGGACAAGATAAAGGTTCTCTCCATGGCGCCACTGCTCGGCGAGGCCATTCACCGCATCCATACCGGGCTGTCCATAGGGGCCATGTTCGAGTGAGCAGCGGTGACAAAGCATAAAAAGACGGTGGAAATATACCGGGCAACCAGCGAGGCTGAAGCCCGGATTATCAAGAGCTTTCTGGAGAGCAATGGCATACCGTGCCTGATGAAAGCGAACGCCGCCCCTTCCGTACACGCGTTCGCCATTGATGGCATGGGCGAGGTTGCCATCATGGTCTGGGAAGATGTGGCCGATAAGGCCAGAGAGCTCATCAGGGAGGAAGAGGATGCTTAAGTGGCTGGGCAG
>JAHJTL010000035.1 GCA_018829775.1 Chloroflexota bacterium
CCCAGGTGGGGTCTTCCCAGAGCAGCGACCTTTTGCCGAACTCTAGAGAGCGCACCGCCTTCTGCAAAGCCGCCTCGAAGGTGCGGTCGATGGCCATGACCTCGCCGGTGGCTTTCATCTGGGTGCCGATAACCCTGTCTCCGGTGGCGAATTTATCGAACGGCCAGCGCGGTATCTTGACCACCACGTAGTCGAGCGCCGGCTCGAAGGAGGCCATTGTCTTGCCGGTGACGGCGTTGGGTATCTCGTCGAGCCTCTTGCCCACGGCAATCTTGGCGGCGACGCGGGCGATGGGGTAGCCGGTGGCCTTGCTGGCCAGGGCAGATGAGCGGCTGACGCGGGGGTTAACCTCGATGACGTAGTACTGCTGGCTCTGCGGGTCGAGGGCGAACTGGACGTTGCAGCCCCCCTCCACCCCCAGCGCCCGGATTATCTCCAGGCTGGCGGTGCGCAGCATCTGGTATTCCTTGTTGGTCAGCGTCTGGCTGGGGGCGACCACGATGCTGTCGCCGGTGTGGACGCCCATGGGGTCCAGGTTCTCCATGTTGCAGACGGTGATGCAGTTGTCGGCGGCGTCGCGCATCACCTCGTACTCGATTTCCTTCCAGCCGGCCACCGATTGCTCAATCAAAACCTGGTGGATGGGGCTGGCGGCCAGCCCGCCGGTGACAATCCTTTCCAGTTCTTTCCTGTTGTGGGCGAAGCCTCCCCCCGTCCCCCCGAGGGTGTAGGCGGGGCGGATGACCACGGGCAGGCCGATTTCTCTGGCAGCCTGCCGCGCCTCCTCAAGCGTGTTCACCGTGGCGCTGTGCGGCACCGGCTGGCCGATGTTGAGCAGCAGCTGCTTGAAAAGCTCCCTGTCCTCGGCGTTGCGGATAGTCTGGATGGGCGTACCGAGGGATTTTACATTGTATTTGTCCAGCACGCCGGCGTCGGCCAGGTCGACGGCTAAATTCAGGCCGGTCTGCCCGCCGAGCGTTGGCAGCAGGCCGTCGGGTCGCTCGCGGTCGATGATGCGGGATACAACCTCCACGGTGAGCGGCTCGATGTAGACGACGTCGGCGATGTCCTCGTCGGTCATGATGGTGGCGGGATTGGAGTTGACCAGCACGGAGACGACGCCCTCCTCGCGCATGGCCTTGCAGGCCTGCGTCCCGGCGTAGTCAAACTCCGCCGCCTGCCCGATGATGATGGGCCCCGACCCGATGATTAAGACTTTAGAGGGTTTTGACATTAGTTAAATTTTCCACTCCATTCAGACAAATAAAATTGCTTATCAGCCTTGTTTTCAAAAATGCGATTATCTATTGGTAAATTTGCATTCTCGTTATGGTATATCTCAAATAATTCCAGCAAATCTATACTAAAATTGTAGTAGTAAACACCTATTGCACTTAGCTTACGATGAATGTCTGGGGAACAAAAACCGCGGGAAATCACTTCTGGCATTCCGTCTTGATAGGCTATTAAACCGAAACAAGCTTTAATAATTTGAAAGTCACTAATTTCAATTTCATAGTGATTATGACAAAGTACGACCAAGAAGGGTATGTCTATGCCTTCCCGAATCTTTTCATAAGCCTTTCTAAGCGCGTTCTCTATACTATTTTCGTTTGAGCGGAGGATACCATATTCCGTATACCTTTGTATCTCTATTGTCTTTACTTCTGTAAATATACTGCATTGCGTGTTATCTTGCTTATCGATATTCAGTAGAAACTCACCTGTTCTACCTGTTTGGCTTGGCGGATCCCACTTAAGGCATCCCTTTCCAAAATATCTTTCAAAAAGCCTCGCAATTCTAAGCTCATAAAGAGTGCTATCTTGATGAATACTTCTTCCACCTTGCAATAGCCCTTTTTCCGCATCAGTTACCAAGTTATATCTAATAGCTATTTCGCAGCATGAGTCTATATCTTTTCGAAGAATGTCATAATAGGAGTCTGGGTTGAATAAGTTGTTTAGAGAGCTATTTTGATGTATCTGACTTGGCTGAAAAAGTCTTCGCATATTGTTGAACGATTCGTTGTATAAACTCATCTTTTCTACCTCACCCCCTTAATCCCCATTGAAATCCCTCTCGCTCTCCCTTTACCAAAGGGAGAAGTTGCCGTCTCCCCCTTCGCAAAGGGAGAAGCTGCCGTCTCCCCCTTTGAAAAAGGGGGACTAAGGGGGATTTCCCCTCTTATGCTATCAACGACAGTCTCGATATCTGTCAGCACATCGGTGTTAGTAAACCTCAGCACTCTCAGACCAAGACTACTCAAGTAATCATCCCTTATCCTGTCATACTCAATCGTCTCACCAACGAGGTGGTGGCTACCGTCGATTTCGATAACCAGCTTTGCCATAGGACAAAAGAAGTCGACTATGTAATCACCAATGGGTTTCTGCCTGTAGAACTGGTATCCCTTTAGTTGTTTCATCCTTATCTTTGACCAGAGTCGCCTTTCAGCATCGGTCATATTCTCTCTTAGTTGCCTTGAATACTGTTTCAGGTTCCCGTTGTAGGGTAACATAAAATCCCCCCTCAATCCCCTTTACAAAGGGGTAAACTGTGTTTGTACCCTTTTCCTGCACCCTCTATTTGGTTTGTCGACCCTCCTTTATATTCCGCCCCCCAGCGGGAGTAAACAATAACCTCGCCCTCAAGCGGGGTGTTTAAGAGGGGTGCAGCCCCTCTTTCTATTTTTCCTCCCCTTCCCCTCCCAGGGGAAGGGGATACAGGGGATGGGGTCACTGCCAGATGGGGACGAAGCCCATTTAAAAACCCCATTTTCATTTATCACCCTTCACCATCTTCATAAAATCCTCAAAGAGGTAGGTGTTGTCCAGGGGGCCGGGGGAGGCCTCACTATGGTACTGGATGCAGAAGATGGGCAGTTCCTTATGCCTCAGGCCCTCCACCGTGCCGTCGTTTAAGTTAACATGGGTGACCTCAAGGCCGTCTTTCAAAGTGTCCGGGTCAACGGCGTAGCCGTGGTTCTGGGCGGTGATATGTATCCTCCCCGTTTTCAAATCTCTGACGGGGTGGTTGCCGCCGCGGTGGCCGAACTTCAGCTTAAAATTCTTCCCGCCGAAGGCGCGGGCAATGAGCTGGTTCCCCAGGCAGATGCCCATCATCGGCTTTTTACCTGTTAATCCCTTCACTGTCTCAACGATGTAATCCAAAAGCTCGGGGTCGCCGGGGCCGGGGGATAACAAAATTCCGTCGGGTTTCAAGTTCAAAATATCATCGGCTGAGGTGGTGCAGGGCACGGCGGTAACGCGACAGCCCTGCTGGCGCAGCAGCCTCAAGATGTTGTACTTCAGCCCGCAATCGAGGACGACGATGTGGGGCATATTATTATCATCAGGCGTTGACTCCCAGGGGTAGGGGTGGGAAGTCGAGACCTGCTGTACAAAGTCGATGCTGCCGTAGTCGGGCAGCTTCTTCAGTTCGGCCAGAGCTTCCTCCGGCGACTTCTCGCTGGTGAGGTAGCCCATCATCACCCCGTAAGAGCGCAGCTTGCGGGTGAGCGACCGCGTATCAACGCCGTGGAGGCCGGGGATATTGCTTTCCAGCAAATAATCATGAATGGTCTGGCGGTTGCGGTAGTGGTTGGGCTGCGTGCACTCCTCCCTGACCACGAAACCCCTGACCTGGATTTTATCGGATTCAACGTCCTGTTCATTGGTGCCGTAGTTGCCGATGAGCGGATACGTTGGCACCACTATCTGCCCGGCGTAGGAGGGGTCGGTCAGCATCTCCTGGTAGCCTATCATGCCGGTGTTGAAGACCACCTCGCCGTAGGCATCGACCTCGGCGCCGAAACATAACCCCTCATATACCGAGCCGTCGGCCAGAACCAGCAAGGTTTTCCTGTTCATTTAGCCTGTCGCCTCAATTATTGCGGTGACCGCGTCGTCTTTATATACAAGCTTTCCGCCGAAGATGGTGGCCATAGTCTTACCTTTGAGGACACGGCCGGCCAGCGGCGTGTTCTTTCCCTTTGAGGCAAACACCGTCGGGTCAACCGTCCACTCTTTATACGGGTCAAAGATGGTGACGTCCGCCGGCGCGCCGATTTTCAGCGTCCCGAGCAGGTCGTCTTTCAACAATCTGGCCGGCTCACAGGTAAGCCTGGCGATGAGGTCTGACAGTGTTATCTGCCCGCTGTGGATCGGCTGTAGCAGGCTGCCCAGCGCCGTTTCAAAATTGCTGATGCCGCAGGCCGCCTCTGTGAAATCGCACTCCTTGTCGGAACGGGCGTGCGGGGCGTGGTCGGTGGCAATGATATCGATAACGTTATCTTTCAGCCCTCTTATCAGCGACTGGTTGTCCCGTCTTGTGCGCAGCGGCGGGCTTACCTTGGCGTTGGTATTGTAGCCGTTGCACTCCTCCTCGGTGAGGGTGAGGTGGTGGGGCGTTACCTCAACGGTTACCTTTATCCCCTGCCTTTTAGCGTCTCGAATGAGTGCCAGCGCGCCCGCGGTGCTGACGTGGGCGATGTGCACGTGTCCCCCGGTCATTCTCGCGAGCATGATATCCCGCGACACCATGATTTCCTCGGAAGCCGGCGGGATACCGCGCAGGCCGAGTCGCTCGGCAAGCGCCCCCTCATTCATCTGCCCGCCCTCAATTAAAGATGGCTCCTCGCAGTGGTCGATGACCGGCAGTCCGAGCTCACGACTTTTCTCCAGCGCCTGGCGCATTATCTCTGGATTTTTCACCGGGCTGCCGTCGTCGCTGAAGCCGATTACTCCTGCCCGGGCCAGTTCCGCCATGTCCGCGAGTTCCTCGCCGTTCCTGCCCCTGGTGACGCAGCCGATGGATAGTACCCGGATTACGCCCGATTTCTCCGCTTCCGTCTTTACATACTCAACTGTTTCCGGGCTGTCCAGCGGCGGATTTGTATTCGGCATGCAGCAGACAGTGGTGAAACCTCCCCTCGCCGCCGCCCGGGTACCGGTGGCGATTGTCTCCTTATCCTCAAAGCCGGGCTGTCTGAGGTGACAGTGCAGGTCAACGAATCCCGGGCAGACCACCATCCCTTCCGCATACAGGATGTCATAATCGGGCTGGGGAGGAGTTACTCCCTGCCAGGCGATTTTTCCCTCGCTGAGCAGCAGGCTGCCCCGCTCGTCTATGCCCTGACGGGGGTCGATAATACGTCCATCTTTAATCAGCAGTGGTTTCATTTTTAGTGCTCTTTCTGTTTCGTCTTACTTTCACGTATCGGCTCGGCTTGAAACCGAGGGTCTCAGCGTCTCCGGTCGAACGGAAGGCAATCAGGTTCTCGGGTCTTATCTTCCTTGCCCAGTGGCTGGCCGCACCGTGGTACTTCTTGGTCGCCGTTTTGCCCTCGTGCCAGTCGGAACTGGCGACGTATTCCGGTTCGAAACCGTGTTCACAGTAGATGCAGCGCAGGGTGAGCGGTTTGCGATTGACGATTTTGTATTCGGGCCGGAGGTATTTTAATTCCGTCTCCTGCACCGAGACACAGCGCGGGTTCGAGCAACTGGGGCCGAAATCGCGCCGGTAAACGGGATATTCCATGGGCGGTGCTTCTTCCTGCGGAATGGTTACATCTTTGGCACCCAGCAGCAGGGAGATAAGCGCCATCCTCACCGGTACCCCACCCGCCGCCTGCTTGAAGTACATGCTCCTCGGGTCGGCATCAAGCTCCATTGCCAGTTCATCAACGCGGGGCAACGGGTGCATCACCAGCGTTTTGCGGAACTCTTTGCTCCTGAGCAGTTTCTTATCAACAACGGGATATTTGTCTCTCAGTTCTTTGCCTTTTTCGGTGGCGGTAAACCGTTCCTTCTGAGGCCGCGTGACGTACAGGGCATCTATCCCCCGCTTCAACTCCACCTGAATATTCACGTCGGGCATCATGGCCAGCTGGTGCGGGCTGCTTGGCGTCAGATAGATGGCATCAAGAGGGAACAACTTTTCTTTCGTTGCCTGGTCCAGACCGTACTTCTCCAGTTCGCCGCCATATTCGGTGGTGAGCTTTTCGAGTACATGCTCGGGTACTTTCAGGCCGGGAGTGGGGTAGAAGAGGATATTCGCCCCGAACTTGGCGAGGGCGAAAATGAGGGAATGTATCGTCCGGCCGTACTTGAGGTCGCCCCACAGCCCGATTTTCAACCCCTTTAAGGTCTTCTTTTCCTTCTTTATGGTGTACAGGTCGAGCAGTGTCTGGGTGGGGTGTTGATGGCCGCCGTCACCGGCATTGATAACCGGCACACCGGCGTAATCGGCCACCACCTTCGCCGCCCCTTCCCAGGGGTGGCGGATGACAATCATGTCAACGTAGCTGCCGACCACTTTGGCCATATCGGCGATGCTCTCGCCTTTGGCCAGAGAAGTGGCTCCCACGTCGGCGGCGGTGATGACGTCCCCCCCGAGGCGGTGCATCGCCGTCTCGAAGGAGAGCCGCGTCCGGGTACTCGGCTCAAAGAAGAGGCTGGCCATAATCTTGCCCCGGCACAGCCCGTGCTGCTCGCCCATAGCCCCGGACATCTCCTCCGCTAGGCTGAAGAGCGCTTCGATTTCCTCCAAGGAAAAGTCATCGATAGTAACCAGGCTTCTATTTAACAGCGTCATGGCCGCTCCTTTTCCCGGTATTCACCGGGTGCAAAGAATTTTCACTTGCGTCTGACTCGTGGCTGACAATGGCCACTTCGTCCACTCCATCGGTCTCTATCAGGTGGACCTGTATTTCCTCGTGTCGGGCGCTCGGTATATTCTTGCCGATATAGTCGGGGCGGATGGGCATCTCGCGGTGACCGCGGTCAATGAGCACCGCCAGTTGAATTTGCCGGGGTCGGCCGAAGTCGATGAGCGCGTCCATTGCCGCCCGTGTGCTGCGCCCGGTATATAGCACGTCATCAACGAGCACGATTGATTTGCCATCGACATTCGTCGGAATGTCGGTATGCTGGACGACGGGCTGCTTGTCGAGCGGGGAAATGTCATCGCGGTAGAGACTGAAGTCGAGAGCACCTACCGGAACATCCATATTTTCGAACTTCTCGATATTGGCCGCCAGTCTTTTGGCCAGTGGCACGCCCCGCGTCCGCATCCCCACCAGTATCAGATGGTCTAGGGACCTGTTCTGCTCGATGATTTCATGGGCGATGCGCGCCAGGGTGCGCCGGATGTCGTCCCGGGTCATGATGGTTTTCTTGACCATAAAAATAACCCCTTGCCGGGGCTGGCAAGAGGCCAAGTTTAAGATGCTTCTCTGTCTTTTCCTTGCCAGCCTCACCGGACCAGCTTAAAGGTTTTTGTCCTGAATAAATATAACACAACGCGATAAGTAATTCAATATAATTTGTGGCTTTTTCAGGTAAAAAATTTGCTGATTCCCCCACTTTTACTTTGAAGCTAATTTATGTTATACTTAAGTGTGCTTAAGTGCATGGTATTTCTACGTATAAAAGCAGGCTCTGAACGTGAATAAGAGCTTGCTTTTTTCTTTTCCGCGCTTCGAGGAGACTTGATAAGAATGGCCAGAAAGAAATCAGCATCGGTTGAGACACAGAATAACCAGAATAACGAATACACCGCCGAGGACATTCAGGTTCTGGGGGGAAGGGAGGCGGTGCGCCGCCGACCCGGCATGTACATCGGCGGCACAGACCAGCGCGGGCTCCATCACCTCGTCTACGAGATAACCTATAACAGCATCGATGAGGCCATGGCTGGCTGCTGCGATAAAGTACTGGTCACCCTCAGGGAAGACGGCGGCGTCACCGTGGAGGACAACGGTCGCGGCATACCCGTGGATATCCATCGCTCTACAAAAGTTTCGGCACTGGAGACGGTGATGACCGTACTGCACGCCGGGGCCAAGTTCGGCGGTCGCACTTATCAGGTTTCCGGCGGTCTGCATGGCGTGGGGGCTTCGGTGGTCAATGCCCTTTCTTCCTATGTCTGCTGTAACGTGCGGCGCGATGGCAAAGAGTATCAGCAGGAGTACCGCCAGGGAATACCGCAGGGACCGGTGACGGAAATCGGCAAGGCCAGTGAAAACGGCACCACCATCACCTTCTACGCCGATGAGGAGATTTTCGGCTCGGCCAGATATGATTTTGACATTCTCAGAGAGCGTATTCGCGAGATGGCCTACCTGAACAAGGGCCTGGAAATCGCTTTCAAAGACGAACAAGGAGACCAGGAGCAGACCTTTTACTTTGAAGGAGGTATCACCAGTTTTGTCCGCCATCTGAACCGGGGCCGGACGGTCCGTCACGCCAGCCCGATTTACATTGCTAAAGAAGTAAACAGCACCATCGCCGAGGTAGCGCTCCAGTACAATGACGGCTTTGCCGAGTCCGTTTTCAGCTTTGCCAACTGCGTCAATACTGTTGACGGTGGCTCACACCTCACCGGCTTCCGCTCGGCGCTGACCCGGGTGCTGAACGATTACGCCCACAAGAACAAGCTGGTCAAGGACGATGAGCCGAACCTTACCGGGGAGGATGTAAGGGAAGGGTTAACCGCCATAATCAGCGTCAAGCTCCACGAGCCGCAGTTCGAAGGCCAGACCAAGGCCAAGCTGGGCAACATTGAAGTCAAAAGCCAGGTGGAGAGCGTAGTCGGAGAGGGACTTTCTGGTTACCTTGAAGAGCACCCCGACGAGGCAAGAAGAATTATTGAAAAGTGCATAATCGCTGCCAAGGGAAGGGAAGCCGCCCGTAAAGCCCGCGATTTAATCATCAGAAAGAGCAGTCTTGACACTGGCACACTCCCCGGAAAGCTGGCGGACTGCTCGGAGAAAGACCCCGCCCACTGTGAGCTGTATCTGGTAGAGGGCGATTCTGCTGGCGGCTCGGCCAAACAGGGCCGGAACCGTCGTTTCCAGGCGATACTGCCGCTGCGCGGCAAGATTTTAAACGTGGAAAAGGCACCGCCGGAAAAAATGCTCGGCAGTGAGGAAATCCGCATTCTCATCACCGCCCTGGGTGCGGGCATAGGCGATGACTTTGACGCTGCCAGGCTCCGATACCACCGCGTTATCCTGATGACCGATGCCGATGTCGATGGCTCTCATATACGCACCCTGCTGCTCACCTTCTTCTTCCGCCATATGCCCGGACTCCTCAGCAACGGCTACCTCTACATCGCCCAGCCGCCGCTATACCGTTTGAAAGCGGCAAGCAACCAGCACTGGGTCTATTCGGAACAGCAGAAAGAAGAGAAGATGAAGGAGCTGAAAGGCGCCAGAAAGATCGAGGTACAGCGCTACAAGGGCCTCGGTGAGATGACCCCGGAGCAGCTGTGGGAAACCACCATGAACCCGGATACCCGCACCCTGCTTTCGGTAAGCGTGGAGGATGCCGTCGAGGCAGACCATATTTTCCATGTGCTGATGGGTAATGAGGTCCCGCCGCGCAAGGCGTTTATCCAGGCACACGCCAAGAGCGTGCGCAATCTGGATATCTAAGGTGAAATAGACCTTACTTCCCCTGGATTATGGCGAAGAATTCCGCCCTGCTGGCCGCCTTGCGTTTGAAAATACCCCTGATTGCCGAGGTTATCACGTTGCTGCCCGGTTTCTTGATGCCGCGCATTATCATGCACAGGTGCTCGGCCTGAATGACCACCGCCACCCCATCCGGATTTAGGGCATCCATGATGGCATCGGCAATCTCGGTGGTCATTCTCTCCTGAAGCTGGGGTCGCTTGGAGACGACCTCCACCACGCGGGCCAGTTTACTGATGCCGATGATTCGTCCCTCTTCGTTGGGGATATAGCCGATATGGGCAACGCCGTAGAAGGGCAGAAGATGGTGCTCGCACATTGAGTAGAACGGGATGTCCCGCAGAATCACCATCTCGCGGTAACCGAGTTCAAACCCGACCTTCAGCTCCTCCCTCGGGTCCTGTCCCATACCTCCGAATAGCTCGGCATACATCTCGGCGACGCGTTCCGGCGTACCCACCAGTCCCTCCCGCTTCGGGTCGTCCCCAATTGCCTTGATTATTTCATTTATCGCGCTTCTAATTTTAGCTTCGTCAAACATCATCGCCTCCTGAAACCCGGTTATCCCCAGCCCAGTGCCTTCTCCACCTCCGTGACATCGGCCGGTAACTGGAGAAAGGGTGGGGCGTCTTTAAGGGCGATATCGGTATCCTTCAGACCGGTGCCCGTTATCACGCAGGCAATCCTTTTCTTTGCGAAATCCCACCCCTGATTGGAAAGCTTGACCAGTCCCGCCACTGAAGCCGCCGAAGCCGGCTCACCAAAGACGCCGGCCCTGGTGGCGAGGAGCTTTTGCGCCGCCAGGATTTCCGCGTCGCTGACCATGTCAATGAGACCGCCGGATTCGTCACGCGCCGCCGCCGCTTTCTGCCAGCTCGCCGGGTTGCCGATACGTATCGCTGTGGCCACCGTCTCCGGCTTGTCAATCGGGTGGCCACGTACGATGGGCGCGGCACCTTCTGCCTGAAACCCCATCATTTCCGGTTTTTTGCTCGCTTTACCCAGTTCATGGTATTCTTTAAAACCCTTCCAGTAAGCCGTGATATTACCGGCATTGCCTACCGGAATGAACAGGTAGTCGGGGGCATCGCCAAGAACATCAATGATTTCAAATGAAGCCGTCTTCTGCCCTTCGATTCGGTGCGGGTTCAATGAGTTCACCAGGGTGACCGGGTGCTTCTCGGTAAGCGCGCGGACAATCTGCAGCGCTTGGTCGAAGTTACCGTCGATAGTCAGTATTTTGGCGCCGTAGATAATCGCCTGCGCCAGCTTGCCGAGCGCAATCTTACCCTCGGGCACGACGATTATCGCTGTCAGGCCGCAGTAGGCAGCGTAAGCGGCCGCCGAGGCACTGGTATTGCCCGTGGAAGCGCACATGATGGCCTGGCTTTTCGCTTCCAGCGCCTTGGCCACGGCCACGACCATGCCCCGGTCCTTGAAGGAACCGGTGGGATTGCACCCTTCCAGCTTGAGGTACAGTTCCCCGCAGCCGATTTCCTTCGCCAGCTGGTCGCATTTGACCAGTGGGGTCTCCCCCTCTCCCAGAGAAAAGAGCGGCGTTTGAGGAGTAACCGGGAGAAGGTCTTTGTATTTATGGAGGACGCCTGTTTTTACCATAAGCTGAACACCTGATTTCGGCTGTACTTATATATATTCCACGCGGATGAAGTTGCTTATTTCTTTCACCACCTCGAGCTGTTCAATCTGGTGTAAGGCCCGCTGCATCGCTTCTTCCCGTGTCAGGTGGGTGGTTAAAACAATCTCAGCGGTCTGGGTAGTAATGTTGGTTTCCTTCTGAATTGCCGAGGCGATGCTTATCATGTTATCGCCCAGTATCTTCGAAATCTGCGCCAGCACACCGGGGCGGTCGGCACAGTTCAGCCGGAGGTAGTACTGGGTTTCAATCTTATCCATGGGCTTGACCCGTTTTCCTGACTGCGGTTTCCACTTCAGCCGGTTGCCCACGTTATAAGTGATGTCCTGTGCCGAGGCCACGATATCGGCGACCACGGCACTGCTGGTGGCCAGAGGGCCGGCACCCTGCCCGTAGAACAGCACCTTGCCGATGAGGTCACCTTCCACCAGGATACCGTTGTAGACGCCGTCGACCTTGGCCAGAAGCGAGTCCTCCGGGATGAGGACCGGATGTACCCGGGCTTCAATCGAGTTATCCGTGCGTTTGGCGATGGCGAGGAGCTTGATGGCCAGGCCCAGTTCCCGGGCGTAGCGGAAATCCTGACTGCCAATACGGGAAATACCTTCCCGATAGATGTCTTCCGGCTTGACCACGGTCTGGAATGCCAGGGAGGCCATAATGGCCAGCTTGTAATTGGCGTCAATGCCCTCGATATCATTAACGGGATTGACCTCGGCATAGCCCAGTTCCTGGGCGCTCTTCAGCGCGATAGGGAAGTCGATGCCCTCACGCGCCATCCGGGTGAGAATGTAATTGGTCGTTCCGTTGATGATGGCGTAAATACCGGTTATATCATTCGCCACCAGGTCGTGCTTGAACGGCGTAATCAATGGAATGCCGCCGCCGACGCTGGCTTCATAGCGCAGCCCGACCGCGTGCTGCTGGGCCAAAGCCTGCAGTTCGGCGCCGTGCTTGGCAATGACTTCTTTATTTGAGGTTACCACGTACCGACCGCTGGCGATTGCTCGCTTGAGATAATCCCGTGCCGGGTCCTCACCACCGATTGCCTCAACTATAACATCGATTCCGGCTTCATTGAAAAATTCATCGGCGTCTGTGGTCAGAAGGTCGGCAGGCAACTCTTTGGCCGGTGGCTTCTCCAGGTCGACGGGCAGCACCTTAATCTTGCGCAGGACCAGAGAACAGCCGGCCTGCTCAGCGAGCATATCAGCTTTCTCGGACAGGACCTTGGCTACCTGTCCACCGATTATCCCCAGCCCCAGCAGACCAATGCCAATACTTCTATTTTTCATTCCACCTCATACCTCGCTACTGGTTCTAGCCTTTCGTCGCCTGTTCCACCGCCCAGGATTTCTTCTCCTCGTCAATGTAGTTTACGATTTCATTGTCCTCGTCGTCTATCAGTGAAGCCACCCACTCATCCAGGGCTTTGCTTTTCAGATAGTCCCTGTATTCGGTATCGATGCGCCGGTTGGTATCCTCGTCAAGTACCTTTATCAGCCAGTAACCGCTCTTGGTGAGTACGTCCTCATCACGGAGCGGTTCGCTAATCACGCCTATTTCTGTATCCGGGCTATGGGCAAATTCATCAATTGGTTGCTGCATCATGCCCGCTGATACCTGATACTCACCGAGATTTTCCTCGACTCCCTTTATCTGGGAATGCGCAACGGCAAGTTCCCCCCAATCAGCGCCTGCCTCCAGTTGCTTTTTAATATTTTGCGCTTCCTCTTCACTGCGCAAGAGTATTACCTGAATATGCGTCTCATCTTCATCTTCGTTTCGTTCCAGGACTTTTGCCAGCCAGTAGCCGACCCCTTTCTCCGCTTCCTCATCATATATCGGCTGGCTCAGGTCTCCCACTTCGTGATTGAAAATATCATCGACAATCGACGTCCGCAGCACGTCCTGTAAAATAACCCTGGGGACCCAGCCAAGGTCACCCCCTTTATTTTTGGAAAACAGTTCCAGACTCAGTTCTTCCGCAAGTTCGCCGAAGTCCTCACCACTCACCAGTTTGCTCCTGACCTCCAGAGCCTGCACTTCGCTCTCCAGCATCATCGCCATGACTTGCCTTTGCTCGGTATTCAATGGCACCTGGGGGCCAAAGTGCACGTCCAGCAAACGCTCGATTAACAGCTGATAACCGACCAGGTCACGATAGACCTCTTTGTCAGGCAGGTCATTGTTTTTGAGTACCTTCTTGACCTCTTCATCAGCGATGCTGATTTCCAGTTTCTTGGCTCCCTGTCTGACGAGTTCACTACGCTGTATGTTCTGCAATACGGTATCGGCAACCAATGACAGGTCTGACTCCGAATGAAAAGCGCCTTCAAGTTTCAGCATTTCCACATAATAATCCATGGTGAACTCGGCGTCATTTACCTTGATGACCGTCTCACGTAACGGTTTATACTGGCCGAGATACCAGCCAATACCCACAACTGCTAGCACCAGGGCGATGACGAAAATGCCCGTCATCAAGATTATGCGCTGTCGCCTTTTCTGCTGCTCCCAGTGCGATATCTGGTGCGGTGTTAAAATGCGCTGCGGTTTCTCCGGTTTCTTCTTAGCCAAGTCTAACTCCTTCTTTCCAGCACACTGGTAAAATACTCTTATATTTATAACTCAAAAGCACTAACTTTTCAAATGAGAACCAGCGGATTTGCTTAACCAATATCGGTATCAGCGGTGCATTTATATGCGAACAAATAACATATTTTAACGCATCTGTAACGAGATTTTAATGCAAATTTAACCTCGGTCAATTAATATGAAAATGATTGTGCCGGGAAATGCTATCATTATTTCATAAAGGTAACACTGACAATTGCTACCAGGCGACCTACACATGAACTTACTTGACATTTGACGTCTGGCAAACTAATATAATTTATGTAAATCAGCACGGAAATAGCCTGGGAATAACGGAGGCATTGTCCTGCATGTTTGAATCGCTCAAACGGAAGCGCGGACCAAGAGAGACAGAAAACAGGCCACTAGAAGAAAGCCAGGAGGCTGAGGTCCTTGAGAATAAGGGAAATGGCGAGCAACTGGTCAGTCTGGTGGACGACCTTGTGGAACAGCGCAGTGCTTCGGCTGCGACTTCAGTCCGTTCCATTCTCAAGGCGGCGATTAGCAGTGCTGAGCAGATTGTTGATAGTGTGAAAATACGGGCGGCAGAAGAAGCCCAGCAGGAGGCGGCGAAGGTCATTGCTGAGGCCAAAAAGGAGGCGGAAAAGATAAGAGGAGGAGGGGCACCGGTTCAAGAGGAAACCACCGAAAACATCATCTCTGCGGTGGAAGAAGTTGCCGAAGAGCAGATAGAAGAGCCAGCGCAGGCCCAGGAAGAGGTGGTAGCCCGGCAAGAAGCGGAGACGGTTCAACTCCCGGATGAGACAACGGAACAGGCGGTGGAAGAAACAGTGCCGCAGGATAAAGAGCCTGCTGCTGTGGAGCCTGTGGCCGAAGAAAGGGAGCCTGAAAAAGCCGCTCAGAAGGAAGAAAAGGCAGAAAAGAAAGAACTGGAAATAGTGGCCACCAAGGAGGAAAGCCAGTCGCCGTATACCGGCGAGGTCGAGTTAATCGTCGAAGTACCGGTTGAACCGACAATGGTATCCAAGTTGTATAACTACCTGCAGACAACGGCTGAAGTAAAATTTGTCCGTACCGTAGGTTCATGGAATAAGGGAAGCTCTATAACCATAGCGCTGGATAAGCCAATTCCCTTGGTTTCTGTGCTCGCTTCCAAGTTGCCTGAGGCGAATGTTGTGCCTGAGCAGCCCGTAGGAAGCGGTCACGTGAAGGGAGTAGTGCGGAGAATTAACATTTCGTTGAAGAATAAATAGTCGTCCCACTATAAGTACGGCGAGCACTGAGTTGAAGAAGATTTGCTTTTCACTTCCGGACTAGTCTGAGGGGAAGAGAAATGGAAGCACCGGCAAAAAGCGTAAAGAGAGACATTCTCCACATTCTGATAGAGGCTGATATCATCAACGACGAGCAATTACAGCGTGTCCAGGAGCTGCAGAAGAAGACGGGCGATAGGCTGGAACACATTCTGATTCAGCAGCGGATGGTCACGCAGCAACAATTAGCCTTTTTTACCAGCCTGCAGCTGGGAATACCGTTCATCAATCTGAGAAGAGAAGGCGTCAAGGTTGATGCAGTGAAACTGATCCCTGAAGCGGTAGCCAGGAAATATGGCGTGATACCGGTAGAGGTAAAAGACGGGGGCATTGTAATCGCTATGGAGGACCCCAAGGACATTGAGGCGATTGAAGACCTGGCCGCGATAACCATGAAAAGCATTGAGCCGGTGATCAGCACGGCGCAGGACATTCAGGAAATGATCGACCTCAATTACCGCATTGGTGGTGAGCTTGAGGAACAGCTGAGTCAGATTCCCACCCGTTATCGCGGCGGTGCTGGACTGAGAGAGGCCCGGGTTTCGCCGGAAACAATCGCGCAGGCGCCGGTAGTGCGCGCCATTGACCTTCTGATAAAACAGGCGGTGCGGGACCGAGCCTCCGATGTGCATGTCGAACCGCAGGAAGACAGGGTACGAGTTCGCTACCGGATTGACGGCATTCTGAATGAAGTGATGGGCCTGCCGTTAAGCGTGCACGCACCACTGCTTTCTCGTGTGAAAATCATGGCCGGGTTGAACATCGCCGAGCGCCGTCGCCCTCAGGATGGCCAGATAACTTTTGATATGGGTGACCGTGAGGTGGATATCCGCGTGGCCACTTCCAACACGATTTACGGTGAAATGGCGGTGATGAGAATACTTGACAAGACCTTTGCCTTCCTGCCATTGCCGGAAATCGGTTTCATGACGGAGATGCTGGAAAGATACCTGAAGATGCTGAAGACGCCTTTTGGCATGATACTTATAAGCGGTCCGACCGGTTCCGGTAAAACAACCACGCAGTACGCCTCGGTAAACACCCTTGACTCCGTCGGACGCAAAATTATCACCATTGAAGACCCGGTGGAATACCATTTTTCCAATATCAATCAGATGCAGGTTAATCCGGCGGCCGCCGTCACCTTTGCCACCGGACTTAGAGCCACCATGCGGCTTGACCCTGATGTGATACTGGTCGGTGAGATACGTGATGCGGAGACGGCGCAGATATCCACCCAGGCAGCCCTTACCGGGCACCTGGTGTTATCTTCGGTTCACGCCAATGATACCGTAAGTACCATCGTCCGAATGATTGACCTCGGTATCGAGCCCTTCCTCATTTCCTCGGCGTTGATAGGCGTCGTTGCCCAGAGAATGGTGCGCCGCGTCTGCCCGTACTGTACACGTCCGGTCGAAGTAATCCCGGAGGAGCGGGAAGCTTATGAAGAAGAAATGGGGGAAAAACGCTCTGAATTCATTGTCGGTGCCGGCTGCAATTTCTGTGCTGGCACAGGCTATCTGGGACGAACCGGCATCTTTGAGGTGTTACTGGCCAGTGAGGCCATCCGCAGGATAATTGTTAAAGGCGCCGATACCGATGAAATGCGCCATCAAGCCCGACAGGAAGGCATGGTTTCTCTGTGGCATGATGGTATGGTGAAGGTTAAAGAGGGCATCACTACTCCCAGTGAGGTCCTGCGTAACGTATTCTCAATTTCTTAAGGGGGGACAATGGCGGGGACGGTTCAGACACCTGAAGGGGCGAAAGATATCACCTTCCGCTATACAGCTTCCACCCGACAGGGTAATCTGGTAAAGGGCAATATCAAGGCACCCAGCGAGATTGCCGCCGAGCGCCTTATCATCGCCAAGGGATATACCCCGGAGCATGTTGAAATCGCGCCGTCTATGTTTAGTCTGGAAGAAGCGTTCCCCACCTTCTTCAAGCTAAAGCCCCGTGATATCATCGTTTTCTCCCGCCAGCTGGCCACATTGCTGCGCTCCGGTATCTCACTGCTGCCATCGCTGGAAATCCTGCAGGGGCAGGTGGCCAGCAGCCGCGCTTTTAGAAGCGTTCTGACCAGCATCGTGAATGATATTCGTTCCGGAGGTTCGTTCTCACAGGCAGTGAAGAAAAATCCCAAGGCATTTAGCGAGATTTACTGCCGCACCATTGCCGTTGGCGAAGAGACGGGTAATCTGAATACGACACTTAATCAGATGGCTGACTTCATGGAGCGGCACCAGGCAATGTCCCAGAGGGTGAAAAAAGCGCTGTCCTACCCGATGATTGTCCTCGGCGTTGGCATTGTCGTGGTCATTATGTTAATCACCGTGGTGATGCCCCAGTTGCTGGGTATGTTTACCGCGATGGATGTGGAACTGCCTTTACCGACCAGAATTCTCATCGCCATTACTGAGATATTCCAAAACTACACCCTTTATATTGTCATTGGTGGGGCATTAATTTTTGCCGTATTTCTCTGGATGACAAAACAACCTGCCGGAAAGCGGGTGTTAGATCGTTTACGGCTCAACATGCCGATTCTCGGCCCACCGGCTCTTATGTCAGAATTGGGGCGCTTTGCCAGAACGCTCTCTGTGATGATCGGTGCCGGCCTCAAACTGCAAGAAACGATGGAGTTGCTTCCACAGTCGACGACCAATATGCTCTTCCGTGATTCCCTGCACCAGGTTAACGAGCGGTTGCTTCTCGGCGAGGGATTAGCCGGACCAATGAGCCATGTCAGCCTGTTTCCGCCGCTGCTCGTGCAGATGGTTGCTGTGGGCGAAGAGACTAACACCCTCGACTTTACCATGGGGGTAGTGGCTGATTTCTATGAAACAGCGGCTGAAGAAAAAACCGCCGCCATGGTGGGCATGATAGGCCCCGTCAGCACCATTGGCATCGCCCTGCTGGTCGGCTTCATTGCCCTATCTGTTCTTATGCCGATGTACACCATTACCGGCGCCTTCGGCTAATTGACAGAAGGCAATTCACCCATTACACTGATGGCAGAAATATGGACTCAGTGTAGTTTCAAAAAGCTGTCAGTGCTAGAAGTGGGAACGCCGGACTCACTGAAGCAAAAAGCTCAAGGTTGCTTTTCCAATCATTTATAGAATGACTGTAGTGTAGCAGTTGATTAAGGGGGTATAATAACTTTAAGCCTGTGGTTCGCATTAGCCGGGCGAAAGGGGAAACATATTGAGCCAAGAGACGGCATCTGAGCCGGCAAGAGAAGAAACGAAACGGGAAGCTATTCGGAGGGCGAAAGAGAGAGCCAGAGTCGCAAGGTGGGACCTTGACGTGGCCGTATTTCTCTTTGTCGTACTGATTATCGTGATAATCCTGTTATTTCAAGATATCGGCATTGGGATTGTGGCGCCAGTGGCCATCTTTGGCCTGATAATGGTCTGGATAACAGGCTGGAGACGTGGTCAGCAACTGTACCGTAGTTTCTACGATGAAGAGCTTGTCCGGTTGGAAAGGGAGATAGAAGAGGCAGGGGAGAAAGAAAAAAGAGAGAAAAAGGTCGGAAAGACCATAGCAGAAACGGTTGAAGAAACTGTGCAGCGGGCACTGCGCGAAAGGTGGAAGTAATCAGGCATGGTGTTTAGCCTGTACTTCGTTGGTGGATATGTGTAAAGGCACGGCAGAACGTGGAGTAGCGTAAAATGCAGGAGTTACTAGCCAGAATACGTCGCATGGGTTTTGCTGTAATAGTTGGAGTCTGCATCATTATTTACGTTGGACTCGGCACTGTCTATTTACAACAGGGGCCAAAACTGAAGAACCTTGAAGAGCAAATCAGGAAGACTATGTTGGTAGTAAACAAGCCTCTACCGAGTATGGAAGAGTTGCAGGCTAAATACGACGCTGTGAACACAGCTCTGGAACCGATGGAGACACCTCAGGCGCTGGAGGCAATTGTTGATATCGCTAGAAAAAGCGGTATTGATGTCAATCCAGAAAGTGGCAAGTTACGCATTAATGCACCTGGTAAACCCCAAAATAAGAAACTGGCTGGAGGCACCTATCAAATTTTGCCTTTCGGTGATATCAGGGCACAGGGTGACTTTGATACCGTGATGAATTTTATATCCGATCTTGATACCGGCAGTTCGCTGGAAACCATGATCCTCAAAAGGGTGGAGTTTGATTGGGCCCAAGTGACACTTGAGGAGAAAGAGGTGGCACGAAGAGCCGATTTCCGCGCTGTAATAGAGGCAGTGGCTGATATGATAGCGGATAACAATCTCGATGAGATTCCCAGCCCGGTAAATTACCAGGGTAGGCTGGCGGTGAATGAAATGGCCGCCTTTCCCGATGCTGTCACTACAGCGGAAGAAAAGGGATATACTGGCTCGGGGACCCCATTAGATGGGTATATACTTTATGAGCACGATCGAATTACAGCCGATAATACATCCGATTATCTGACAATGACATACATTGACAAACCCATTACTGAATATTATTACACCTGTGAGTCAGATGGCACCGTCCGGCAGTTTGATGGACCAGATTTGGAAGCGTCAACCGAGTATTTTGGCAGCGAAGAGATTGTCCTTGAGGCTGTTGCCAAGTTATCTATTGATCTGTATTCCAAACTGACCAAAGGATAGTAAGCCTGGCTGCTATGCATTAAGAGGTGGTTAATTTTGGCGGAACAGAAAGAAGAAGTTAAATCTCAAAGTGTCATGTCTCTCGACTTGGGCACCGCAATCAGAAAGCTCTTAAAGATATTGAAGAGAGCGCTGCCGCGGTTTGTATCTGGCAAAATTGTTACCTTAGACATCAACCAGACCGGTATCCGGATCATGGAGACGCGTGGTGGGATGGTTAGAAGTTGGGCTGATGTCTCATTTGAACCGGAAGAAATGGAGCAAATGGCTAAAGGCGGAAAGGCCACCTTGGGTGCTAAAGTCAGGCAACTGATGGATTCAAGTGGAATCAAAGCAAAGAATGTGATTGTTAGCATAAGTGGTATGTACACAATAAGCCGTCTCATACCCATGTCCAACCTGCCACCAGCGCCAACGCTTGAGGAATCGGTTCACGAGCTTGCCCAGGAAATAATGCCCGTTCCCACCGAAGGTCTCTATGTTTTCTGGCAGGTGGTGGGTACCAATGAGGGAGAGCAGCAGGTATTCATCCTCGGTGTACCCAGAGACGTCATGGATGACAATGTAAGAGCCCTGAAAAGCGTGGGTCTCAATCCCCAGGTCGTCGAGCTCAAGACGATGGCGCTGGCAAGGGCCGTTAATAAAGAGCAGGCTCTGATTCTTAATATTGAGCCTACCAGTTTCGACATTATTATGGCGGTCCAAGGCGTTCTCAAAATCATGCATTCACTGGCCTGGCGACAGGATAGCAGGAACATCGGAGATGCGATTGAATATCTGGCCGCAAACCTTGAGATGACGGTTGATTTTTATAACAGTCACCATCTTGATGTGCCGTTCGATATGACCAATCCGCTTTACATCACTGGACAGATGTCTGTTGAGCCGGAATTGATGGAAAAACTGCAGACCAGACTGGGATTTAATGTTGAACAACTAACACCGCCGCTGGAATGTCCGGCTTTCTTTCCGATATCCCAGTACGCAGTGAATATCGGGCTTGCCATGCGCAGGGAAATGCCCGTACTCAATAGCGATGGTGGAGCCGGATTTTTCCCGCTCGATGTAAATCTTCTTCCCCAGACCTATCGACCATGGCGCCCGAAAGCTAACCAGTTATTCTATGCTGGTATTCTGGTATCGGCAGTTGCTCTGATATTTCCGCTAATGCAGATTTCTGAAGAGGAAATAAGAAAGACAACTAATTTAGAGCTGAAAAATAATTACCTTGATAACCAGCTTCAATTGAAAATGATGGAAATACAGAAGCGTGAGCCTTTACAGAAGGCTATCAGTGAGTATAACAGCATTGTCACCAGGGATGTTAGTTTCAACGAAGATATAAAAGTCATTATTAATGAAGCGGAGAAGGTTGGCGCTAAAGTCAGTTCCATCAGTCATGGTGGTGGGGAAATTAATATTTCATGTCAGGCCGAGAACTACCTTTCCTTTAGAGCTTACTTGACGGCGCTGGAGGAAAGCGGTCGATTTAGCACACCGATTCCCCCACCGGAAGGTTATCCGTATACCAGGGGGGGTGCCATTAAGCTTGAACCCCAAATCAGCGAATAGCGGATTAGCTATCCCAGTTGTGAATCGTTGATTTAAAATATCACTCTTTGACACCCAATCACGGGAAGTTTTGAATTGCTTAAAAAGAGAGAAGCCCTGTTAACAGGGCTTCTCTCTCTGACCTCACTCCCCTCAACTGCCTCTCCTAAATCATTTCCGCCCCACATCTACCGCCATCACATATCAGCAATTATTCATACCCGGTGGTTTGCTGAGTCACCGTTCCAGATGCATCAACATAGTAAGTGCCATTGGACATCTCGGTAGCGACATAGTTGACCAGGTTTGTGGTGGCGTTATCCGCAGTGATATCGTGCCGGTAAAGGATATATCCGTTCTTGTCGCTGGCGGTGTAGGCAGTCCCATCCGGGTCATTTACCTTGACGGTTACGGTAGCTGCCGTAGGATGTGGGAACAGGCTCATGTTGTCGGTGGCGCTACCAG
>JAHJTL010000036.1 GCA_018829775.1 Chloroflexota bacterium
GAGAGCAAAGAAGGCAACTTGCCCGCTGCCCGAGAAGTGTCCGCTAAAAGCAATTTGGGTTCGCCCGATTCACGATTATCGACGCTTTGGCTATCGGGTGGCCAGAAAAACAGAGGAGTGGGTAAATCTTTATAACCACCGGACTGCAATTGAACGCGTAAACTCTAGACTTAAATGTGAACGACGGCTAGACTCGCATTGTTTTCGTGGGCTTGACAAAGTAAGATTTCACTGTAGCTTGGCTGTTTTGAGCTTATTGGCGGGCGCATTAGTTAAGGCGATGCGAGGTGAGCTTGAGGAAGTGCGGGTATGTGCGAGAAGGATAGCATAAATTTCAGGGTTACCTAATTCAAGTTATGATATTATGATATAAGGAAAATGCAATGGAAACCAACATTCTTTACTATGGCGACAATCTAGACATTCTCCGGAAGCATATTCCCGATAAGTCTATTGACCTTATTTACCTTGACCCGCCTTTCAATAGCAAAGCGACATACAATATCCTCTTCAAAGAACCCACAGGTAAGCCATCGCAAGCTCAAATAACTGCCTTTGAGGATACTTGGCACTGGGGTGATGAGTCAGAGCGAGCCTTTCAAAAGATAGCTGATACTGCCCCAGCCAACGTAGTTGAGATGATGACTGCTTTTCGGCAGTTTATACACGAGAATGACATGATGGCTTACCTGACAATGATGTGTATCAGGCTTTTAGAATTAAAAAGGGTTCTCAAAGATACCGGCTCGATTTATCTACATTGCGACCCTACAGCAAGCCATTACCTGAAGATTCTAATGGACACCATATTTGGTGCGGAATCTTTCAAAAATGAGATTGTTTGGAAAAGGCAAAGTGCACACAGCGATTCTCGTGGCTACGGGTCAGTGCATGATGTCCTGCTGTTTTACGTAAAAACCAATGAATATGTTTGGAACAAGACGTTTCAGGGTTATGACGAAGGGTATGTGGAACAATATTACAGATATACTGACGATAATGGACGCTGTTTTATGTCCGGTGACTTGGGTGCTGCTGGGTTACAGGGTGGCGGTTACGAATACGAGTGGAGGGGTATCAAAAGAATTTGGCGAGTACCTTTACAGACTATGGAGCGTTTAGAAAAAGAGGGACGAATATTTTATACCAAGAATGGTATCCCCAGAATCAAACGATACCTGGATGAAGCCAAAGGCATGCCAGCGCAAGATGTATGGAATGACTTGGAGTCTTTGAGGTCATGGCATGCTGAACGCCTAGGATATCAAACTCAAAAACCTGAGAGTCTGTTGGAGCGGATTATTCAAGCCAGTTCCAAAGAAAACGATGTAGTTCTTGACCCCTTTTGCGGTTGTGGCACAGCTTTAGTTGCCGCTCATAAGCTCAATCGCAAATGGATTGGTATTGATATTACTCATTTAGCCATAAGCACTATGAAATGGCGTTTGGAGCAAATGTTTCCTAGTATTAAGTATAAGGTAATTGGTGAGCCTATAGATTTAGCAGGGGCAAAAGAACTAGCTAATCAAAACAAGTACCAGTTTCAATGGTGGGCACTATCACTTATAGGGGCACGCCCCTACGGCAATAAGAAAAAGGGAGCTGATACTGGTATAGATGGCTATCTCTACTTTATGGATGAGAAAGATAAGGTTAAAAGGGCTATTGTGCAAGTTAAGAGTGGCGGAGTCTCAGTGAACCTCACAAGAGATTTGAGAGGGGTTATTGATAGAGAAAAGGCAGAAATTGGAATATTTATTAGCCTAGAGCCACCAACTAAGCCAATGGAGACGGAAGCAGTATCGCAAGGGTTCTATAGGTCTCCTTTAGGTAAAGACTATCCTAAAATGCAAATCCTAACTATTGAGGAGCTTTTACATAGTAAGAAACCTGACATACCGCCCTGGCTATCGCCAGTTCAAGCTCCACCAATATCAAAGAAAAAAGAAGGTAAAGAGGTTAAGATGCTATAAGGAGGAGTAAGTAGACTGATGGATATAGCCATAGATTTAATCAAGCCAAGCCCATATCAACCAAGGTTAGACTTCGACCTGGAAGACCTCAGGGGCAGCATCATGAAGGATGGGATAGCATCACCGATTGTTGTCCGTCAGATAGATACCGGCTACGAGCTAATCGACGGTGAGCGGCGCGTCAAGCTGGCAAAGGAATTGGGCTACAAAACTGTGCCCTGCCAAGTTATAGAGGCCGACAATGAAAGGGCGATGCGACTAGTGTGGAGGCTTAATGTCGAGCGGAAGGACTACACTCCAAAAGAGAAGGCACACCATTTCCGAACATGCCGAGAGAGAGAGGGAATGAGTCTGCGCGAGATAGGTAGATTATTTGGCTATGACCATCATGGCATCTTAATGTACCTGAATGTCTTCAAACTACCTGAGGAGTACCAAGAAGCAGTCTGGCAAGGCAGTATACCGATAGGAAATATTAGAGAATTAGAAGCACTGTTGGGTAGTGGGGAATATGCCCCACAGGAAGTCATAGATTGGCTTGACCAAAGATTATCCCAGCCTGAGCTACAAAAAGCCCTCAAGCCTACCCTTGCTAAGTACAAAGAGAAACAGATAGAGAAAGCGCAAGAGGCTGTTGGTGAGATTGCACCGGAGATAACACTGGAAACCCCTGAAGATTATGAGAAAGCAGCTCAAGCTCTGAAGGAAGAGGCTAAAAGAAGGGCTGAAGAGGTCATGACTCCTGAGGAGAAGGCAGCCCAGGAAGCTGAGAAACGGGCAAAAACTGAAGCGCAAGCAGCGATCCGGGCCCAAAGAGAAGAGGAAAGGAAGCAACAAAGGGAAGAAGAAAGGCGGCGTTTGGAAGAGCGGGCTATGAGGAAGGCCAGGGCGGAATTAGCTAAGGACCCCGATTTTATTAGACAGGTAATCAAAGAACAGCAACTTTCTCTGGATATCTCGGTCCCCCGGCAGGCTAGAGAAGAAATGCCGGTGGTCGAAGGGACTGTTTACACTATCGGTAGAATAGAGTGTGACAAGTGCGGAAAAACCTATACGATTAAGTGTGACGGAAAGAGAAATTGGCTAGAATAACACTTTTCGACCTTAACTCTAAAGCTAAGCCATATGAGGAACCTGTTCCCAACATAGATGGGGTGGTTGTCTATTTTGACAAGACGCCTGATGACATTGTGTGCCCTCACTTCTGGGAATTGAGATGGGCCTTTGGTTGTCCCTTCGATTGTGCATATTGTTACTTGCAAGGTACCGCCAGAGGACAGAAAACGCCAAGGCCTAGAAAAATCGGGGGCGTATTGGCAGCTATTGAAAAAGCCTTCAACCACCCCTACTTTATTAAGCATCCATCTATTTTTAATAGTGGAGAATTAGCCGATTCTCTAATGTTCCCCGAACTGATGGCTCACATAGCAGATAAATTCGAACAACAGACTAAACACAAACTCTTGCTGTTAACCAAATCAACGAATACGAAATTTCTTTTAGAGAAGCCTCGGACACAAACAATTGTCAGCTTTAGCATAAATGCAAATGAAATCTGGCAGCGTTGGGAACACAAAACGCCTGCACCTGAAAAGAGAATAGAGGCTGCCAGTTCACTTCAGAAAGCTGGGTATGAAGTTCGGGCAAGAATTGACCCCATTTTCCCCGTCGAAGGCTGGAGAGACCATTATTCGAGGCTACTTGAGCTGTTATTTGAGTATCTCCCCAATGGCCCGGAGCACATCACGTTGGGCATGCCCAGGGGGCTCAAGAAAACGTTAATTTATTCTCGTGACCGTAGCTGGGCAGAAGGCTTAACTGAGAAATCGGGTTGGGGGCGAAAGTTACCAGCTGAACAAAGGCGAGAGGTATATTTGTTTTTCCTGCGAAATTTAAGGGCGTTTGGCTTCGATACAGAAAAGGTTGCTCTGTGCAAGGAAACTAGCTTATTGGTAAAAGAACTAGGCATGGGACAAAGGTGTAACTGTATCTGATGATTTTACTTGGTGAAGAGGGGTTCGTATGTCCCTTCAAAAAGAGGTCTATCACATAATAAAGCCCCATTCCCGCTCTAAATATAGGGTTTTGCAGGGATATTGGCAAGAATGTGCTCCGACGAGAAGGGATAGGATACTCTACTGTGATTTGCATGCTGCAACCGGGAAGATATGGGACAAAGAAGGACAGCTATTTGGAAATGGCTCTGTTTTGATTGCTGCCCAGTCTCCTATCTGTGAGCAGATTCACGCTATCGAAATTAACCGTGTTCGTTTTGAGCAACTGAAAAGGTGCGTAGCAAATTTTCCAAAGGTCTCAATTTATCACAGTGATTGTAATATAGTAATTCTGGAAATCTTGGCTAGCCTCCCCGCAGGAAGGAAAACGTTCTTTTTCCTTGACCCTGAGGGCCTAATATATCGTAAGACGATAGTGCCTTGTCACGAACTACACTGGGAGACTGTGGAACGTATAGCCAACGTTCCGGGAAGTGAAATCTTAATTACGCTCCCTCTTTACGCTCCACTTCGCGAGATTGGACACATATGGCGAAATGCTACATCGAATAGGGCTCAAAGGGCCACTGAAAATCTCACGGCTTTCTTCGGAACCGGAAATTGGATGATAGGGCGTAAGGAATATCGTAGATGGCCAAGAATCTATTGCAGAGACAGATTGGCTCAACATTATGAATATCGGGGTGCTATCTTCATTGTGAACCAGACTCGTGCACCGCAGTATTACCTGCTTTTCTTATCTAATGAGGCTCAAAGCTTTGCCGCGATGCAACAAATCATGGGACGGGAGTTCAGCAGGGTAGGTCGTCAGTTACGGCTTCCGTTCTCTAATTCCGAATCACCAGTTTTCACATTCATTTATGAAGACTAATGGAGGTAAGACAGATGAAAGCTTGGCGTTGTATTAAGTGTGAGCAAAAGATTAAGATTGTTGCACAGAGGCCCGCGGAAGAAGCCTATAATTATGGAGAATTTCCTAGATGGGTTCAGATGCACGCTGGGGAAGTAGATAGAGGAGCATCAGGCATAAAGCTAGAAGTAAAAGATATTGAGGGTTTCGTAGCCAGAGGGCGACTTTGTGAACGTTGCATCGACGAATTAGTCGAGAAAAACCTACTTAACGTGACAGGGGGAGGATAACCCATTTGCCTTAACATAAAGTTTCGCCCTTCCCTACTTCAAAGGAGAGGGGGAGATGTATGGGAGAGGGGCTTCGCCCCTCTAAAACTCCCCTTTTCATTACAGAGTTTCATCTCGCTTTGACTTTTTCTTTTATGGGACTTCGCCGCTCCTTAACTCGTACTAGTCCCCGTAAATTGTGGTGCCGCCGCCACGCCCTTCAATCTGCTGGCGCAGGGCATGAGGCTGCCGCCCATCAATGATGCACGTCGCCGCAGCGGTGTTCACCACCCGGATACAGCCCCGTATTTTGGGAATCATGCCTCCTGACGCCACGCCTGAGGCGACCAGCTCTTCGGCCTCTCTGGCGGATAATTTGGACAGCAGCGTGCCTGATTGGTCGCAGATACCCGGCACGTCGGTCAGGAAGACGAGTTGCTCCGCACCGACGGCGGCAGCTATTTCGCCGGCAAAGATATCCCCATTTATGTTAAGTATATGTGGCGCATCATCGGGTCGGTCAAAGGCATAAATGCCCAGCGGAGAAATTACCGGCACATAGCCCGCCTGCAGCAACGTGTCCAGCAGTTCTGTGTTTACCTGTACCACCTTGCCAACGTAGCCCAGCTTTTCGTCTTCCAGCCGGCACTGCGCCAGCGCACCATCGGCACCGCTGATACCTATGGCGCGACCGCCAAGCTGATTTATCCCGGCCACGATTTCCTTGTTGACCAGGCCAGCCATCACCGCCACCGCCACTCCCAGCGAATCCCTGTCGGTTACCCGCTGGCCACCCACAAACCGGGTGGCAATGCCGTGTATCTTCAGCCATTCGGTGATAAGCTTGCCGCCACCATGCACTACCACCAGTCGTTCGCCCTGCTGCTGCAGGTGGACGATATCCTCAACGGTGGTGTCATTGCTCCCCAGCGCCACCCCACCTATCTTGACCACAATAACCGGATTGCGTTCCATTCTAATACGCCAGTATTTCAAGTTGTGTAGTGGCTGTTAATCCTGACATAGTCCTCGGTCAGGTCGCAGCCCCAGGCCACTGCGCTTCCGCTCCCCAGATTCAAATTCAAAGTAAAAAATACTTCAGCCTGATTTAAGTGCTTTACCGCCTCGGCATGGTCAAACGGCTGCGGTCGGCCCGCTTTCACCAGGCAGATAGTATCAAGGTAAAGGTCTATCCTAGACTCCACAATTTCCACCCCGCTCCTCCCGGCCGCCGCCACAATCCTTCCCCAGTTGGGGTCGTTTCCATAGATGGCGGATTTAACCAGCGCTGAACTGACCACGGTTCTGGCAACCTGTCGCGCCGCCGCTTTGTCCGGCGCGCCCTGAACCGTTACCTCAAAGAGCTTGGTGGCTCCTTCGCCATCGCGCGCCATAACCCTGGCTATATGGATGCAGAGCCCTTCAAGCGCCTGCTGGAACATCTCGGCCTGCTCAGTACCTGATGAAATCACCTCGTTACCGGCTAATCCGTTGGCCAGCAACAGTACAGTATCGTTGGTGCTGGTATCACCGTCAATGGAGACCATGTTGAAGGAAGCATCCGCCGCCTGCTTAAGCGAGGACTGAAGAAACCCGGAATCAACCCTGGCATCGGTGGTCAGGAAGCAGAGAAACGTGGCCAGGTCGGGATGAATCATTCCCGCGCCTTTGGCCGCCCCACCGATAATGTAGCCACCTTCCTTCACCATTACCGCCACTTCCTTGGGCACCGTGTCCGTGGTCATGATGGCCTTCGCCAGCTCATGCCCCCCATCACGGGAGAGCGCTATCTGCTTCACGCCGGCGCGCACTCGCTCCATCGGCATCAGCTGACCGATTACCCCCGTGCTCGCCACCAGAACCTGCTCGGGAGGAACACCTATTGACGCAGCTGCCAGCTCGGCCATCTCCTCCGCATCCACCATTCCCTGCTCCCCGGTGCAGGCATTGGCGCAGCCGCTGTTGATTACCACACCGGTTGCCTTCCCCCTTGAGAGGCGCCGCTGGCATAGCATCACCGGTGCCGCTTTAATCCGGTTCCTGGTAAACAGGCCCGCAGCGTCGCAGGGCACTTCAGAAGCAAGTAAAGCCAGGTCCAGATTTTTTTGCTTCTTGATGCCAGCATATGTCGCGCCAGCGACAAAACCTTTCGGGGAAGTAACCGTGCCCGAAGAAATGAATTCAAATCCGGCGTTCATATTACAAAAACTATATCACACTGGATATGCCAAAGCAACGCCTATCAGCTTCAATTTGACATCCATAAATGGTGATGATAAACTTTAGCCGCTATGAAAATTGTAAGATACAGTATCGGCAGCAAAACTGAGTACGGTATCCTGGATGGCGAGCAGGTCCAGGTTATCGACGGCACACCATTCCCCGAAATCAAAAAGCTCGACCAGTTCCACAAACTCAGCGAGGTCAAGCTCCTGGCACCCTCTGAGCCGACCAAGATTGTAGCCATCGGCCTCAACTACTACAGCCATGCCAAGGAAGTCGGGCAGCCCGTCCCCACGGAACCGGCGATGTTCTACAAGCCTTCAAGTGCGGTCATCGGTCCCGAGGATAAGATTTACAACCCCGGGTCCACCCGAGTTGACTACGAGGCGGAGCTGGGCGTGGTCATCAAGGCTCAGGCAACGAAGGTGAGCGAAAAGGACGCCATGAAGTATGTACTGGGCTACACCTGCTTCAACGACGTCAGCGCCCGTGACTGGCAGAAGAATGACTCGCAGTGGGCAAGGGCTAAAGGCTCGGATACTTTCGCGCCATTCGGCCCCTGGATTGAAACCGAGCTTGACCCGGGCAAGGTGATGCTGGAAGCGTACCTCAACGGCGAATGCAAGCAGCAGGTGAACACGAGCGACCTTGTCTTCGCGGTTCCGGCCCTAGTCAGTTATGTCTCCCAGTTTATCACCCTGTTCCCGGGCGATGTTATCGCCACCGGAACACCGGCTGGCATCGGCCCGATGAAGTCGGGTGACACCATTGAGATAAAGGTGGAAGGCATCGGTACGCTGCGCAACTACATCGCTTAGTCAGCGACGACGGATAACCTGAAGATATCGATAATGGAATCAAAGACCGTCTACTTTGAGCGGCCCGGCAGGGAGAATACGGAAGAAGTGCTGCGCATTGTCGGGCAGCGCGCCGGGGAACTCGGTATCAAAACGGTGCTGGTGGCATCGACGCGTGGTGATACCGCGGTGCAGGCCGTGGAAACATTGAAAGGCCTCAGGGTCATCGTGGTGACCCACAGCCACGGCTTCCGCGAGCCGAACAGCCAGGAACTTACCGAAGAGAACCGCCAGATAGTTGAGAGCAAGGGCGGCGTGATTCTTACCGCTACCCACCTTTTCGCCGGCATCAGCCGCGCCGTGCGCAACAAGTTCAACACCTACCTCATCGGCGACCTTACCGCCAGCACACTCAAAATTTTCGGCGAGGGCATGAAGGTAGTCGTTGAAATCGCAGTCATGGCGGCGGATGCCGGTCTGGTGCGCACCGATGAGGAAGTCATCGCCATCGCCGGCACCGGCCGTGGCGCCGATATCGCGGTAGTGCTCACGCCGGCGAACTCGCAGAACTTTTTCGACCTCAAGGTCAAGGAAATACTCTGCAAACCGCGTTTGTAGAGCTTTACAGCTATTTATAAATAAGGAGGTAAAAAGTATATGGGAGAATTAGGAGCGCATTATGCCATCGGTAAAGCCGGAAAATTAATCCCGGCACGATTGAGGACAAACACCGATATCACCGCCGGCCTGAAGGCCGTCTGCGAGGAGAACGGCATCAAGTACGGCGCGGTGCTCTTTGGCATCGGCAGCATACGAAAAGTGACCTATCAGATACTGGCGCCCAAGCCGGAGACCAAGCTCGGGGCTGGCTACACTGACCCCGCAACCCTCCCCGGCCCGATTGAGGTCATCAGCATGCACGGCATCGTCTTCCAGTCGGACGACGGCCAGACACTGCTGCACCTGCACGGCACCTTTTGCGACAAAGAAGGCAAGGTCTTCGGCGGGCACATCGTGGCCGGCGAGAATCCGGTGCTGGCCACACTGGACGCGTACATCGTCGAGAACGTTGGCGCGGAGACCATCCGCCAGATGGACGAGGACATCGGCATGGGCGTGGGCATACCGCAGGGCCACTTCGCCAAAGTAAAAGCATAAAGACCTATTAAATTCAGTGACCTCACCCCCTCAGTCCCCCTGGCGAAACTATAATTGGTGCGCCAGGGGATTGCCATCTACCACGCCGAGTAAAGGCGTATCAACTCATCAGTCATAGCCCGGCGCAGCTTTTTAGATTCAGGGTCATCACCCTTAAGTTTGTACTTTTGCCTGATGTCTTGAAGCAATTTCGCTTCGTCGATCCGGTTTGATTTGCCCTGCTCCACAACGGGACACCCGTCGATAAAAACAGTATCAACATGCCTTTTAGTGGCTAGATGAAGGATGATAGAGAGCACATCAGCCTCCGGGCCGATGAATGGCTCCTCTATTTTCAAGAAGTCTAACAGTATTAAGTCAGCCTTCTTTCCTCGCTCCAAAGGACCGATAATATCTTCAAACTGGGCTATTTTGGCTCCGTTAGCTATGTTCATGTGCAGTATAACCGAACTGGGGATTGGGCTGGCGTCTATCCTCCGCGGGCGCTGCAATATTGAGCATAACCTCATTTCCCGGAACATGTCTTCATCATCATCCAGGGAGGTGCTGTCCATTCCCAGCCCTACCGAGAGTCCTGCCTCAAGCATCTCCCTGATGGGAGCCACACCGTTGAACAATCTCAGATTGCTGCTGGGGTTGTGGGCTACCTTGCAACCAGCACTTGCCAGTTTTTTTATCTCCTGCCCTGTCATTTGAACTCCGTGTACCAGGGTTAACCTTGAATTCAATAAGCCCAATTCTTCCAGATAGCCGATAAGCCCGCCGGGATACTCCCGCTCACCATACTTCCTCTGCATCGGACTCTCCAGAACATGGGTATGGATACCGATACCTTCCAATTCAGAGCGCTCCTGTATCTCTTTGAGGAGCTGTGGGGTACACCATTGTGGGCCTGCTGGGCCAAAAAGGAAGCGGGTATGGTCACCTTCATGCTGGCTCCTCAGCTTGTCAAAGGCCTGAAAGTACTGCGCCGCAGTGGGGTATCGAACAGGGATTTTCCCTATCTTTCTTAAGGAATCAACAGCATAGGCGGGAAGGCTTGAGATAAAGGCACCGTCATCCAGATAGGCAAATTGATGCCGGTCTCTGATAAAAGGCGCAAAGGCCACCCGCAATCCCAGGTCCTTGTAAGCCTGCAAGCAAAGGTTCATCACCTCCAGATGGTTTTCACTGTTGGCCTCGCTGAAATAATGATGGTGTACCACCGTGGTCACCCCTGATTTGAGCATCTGCAGCCCATCTAGAAGGGTATTTTCATAAAAGATAGGCACTCTTTTGCCATCCGGGTGATACCAAGTGTTGATAAACCAGCGCTCCAAGGGTTCATCCCCGGGGCCTACCCGGAGCAGGTTTACCCCGAGGCCATGGCTATGCGAGTTCACCAAACCGGGCAGAACCACATGGTTGGGGGAACCGTAAACCTTCACCGGATTGTAAATAGCCTGCATCTCGCTGAACGGCCCCAGGTCAAGGATGGTTCCACCATCAAATACCACAGCTCCATCCTCTATCACACTCCCCTGGATATCACCGGTTAGAACATACCTCCCTCTGACTGCTTCTGTCATCTCTCACCCCCTTGTACTCGCTATGATAACGTGGCTTTCGGCTATCGCCACTTCAAATGCCTGAAGAATACTGGACAAAGCTAATCTCTGATTCTTAAGCTTCTCTTTTTAAAGTAATGGCTCCAGGCTTGCATACCACCATACATAGTCCACAGATGGTACATTTGGAGCGGTCTATACGCAGGTTTCCGTTTACCTCCTCAATAGCATCCATCGAAGCATCCCGGCAGGCAATAAGGCACATCCGACACATATTGCACTTCTCCCGGGAAAGCTCCATGTGACAATCCGATGGATATACTTCCGGTATTGCAGCGGTGGAGATATATCTCACCGTATGGCCTCTGGAGTCCTGTTTTTCGGCAGTCACGAGATACCTCAGGGCATGGCCCCTAAAGTCTTGTATTGAGCTGTATCCCTTCTTTGCCATATAACTTTCCAGTCCACTGCGCAACCTTGTGCCCAGACCAAGCCCGTACCACATCATCCCGGTGCCCACCTGAACATTAGAAGCACCTGCCAGTAGGAACTCGACGGCATCTCTCCAGTCAACTATTCCACCGATAGCGCTAATCGGAACATCAACGGATAGGGCCAGGTTGGCGCAGATACCCAAGGCAATAGGCTTGATTAGCGGGCCAGATAGTCCCGAGTAATGACAGCGCCCCTCTATATCACTGGACAGGGGCATTTCTGTTTGAATATCAATGCCAATAAGCCCGCGCACTGTGTTGATGGCCGATATAGCGCTGCAACCGGCCTCCTGGCATGCCGTGGCTACAGCGGAGATATCAGAAGCATGAACCGTCAACTTGGCAATGACTGGAAGATTCGTGCCGGAAACCGTTGCTTCGACTGCCCTGCCCGCTTCTTCCGGGTCTCCACCCACCCGCGCCCCTCCCATAGAGGACTGCATCGTAGGTCTATAGGATGGGCAGCTTAGATTCAGCTCTATCGCGTCGGCGCCAGCCTGCTCACACTCGTTGGCCATCTCTCCCCACTGGCCATAAGTGCTGCCGATTATGCTAACGATTACCTTTATGCCTGCGGCGTGGGCTGCTTCAGTATCCCTCTTCAGCTCTTTTATCAAAGATTTGCTATAAATATCCAGTTGTGGTCCGGCGTTCTGCATAGCCACTATCCTGAACTGGGGTGTAGTCCACAGGTACGGCTTTAACTCCGGGTCATACTTTTCCTTAGTGATGACGGTCTTTGTTACCACACCTGACCAGCCGTTCTTGGCTATCTGCTCGGCATGCTTGTATATCTCGCCTATTCTTGTGGTAGACGGCGCAGAGGCAATAAGAAACGGAGTTGACAGATGAATTCCGCAAAAGTCTACCCCAATATCAATACCTGGCATAATCCCCTCTAATTCAATTCTTCCTGAGGCTACTTGCCGAAGTCGGGACAATCCTTAGTATGACAGAAAAACCCTACAGGTTCGGGAAGGGTTTTTTCTTATTTTTGAAAATATCTCTCGTATAACTTTCATATGGTGAAACACTATCACCTGGTCGGTCTTCTAAATTGATTCACAAATCTAACATTAAATTCACTAAAATGCAACGATTCTCAGACGTTTGATAATTTAGGGGATTGTCCAATCGGGTCATTCGGTTATTGACGGTGAGGAAAGAATAATCTATCATCCACACTACAGACATAAGAAGGAGGCAAAATGATAGACTGGGGAACACGAGGAAAGGTTGCTCAAAACATACTTGAAGTGATAGCTCTTACCCCGCTGGTGAAACTAAATAAAGTAACCGAAGGAATAGGGGCAGATATTTTAGTCAAACTGGAGTGGTTTTCTCCTACCGGCTCGCTTAAGGACAGAATCTATTATCAGATGATTACGGAGGCAATAAGGAATCAGGCTTTAAAACCAGGTATGGAAATCCTGGAAACTTCCACCGGTAATGCTGGAATTTCTTGTGCTTTCATAGGCACGGTATTGGGTTATCCCGTCACTATTATTCTACCTGATGGAATGAGTATTGAGAGAACGAAAATTATAGAAGCCTACGGAGCAAAAATCATCTATACTCCCGGGGCTGAGTCAGATGTGGACCTTTGTCTGATAAAACAGGAGGAAATTATAAGAGAAAATCCGGGGAAATATTGGGTGCCCAGCCAATACACTAACCAGGACAATATTATGGCTCACTATCTCACGACCGGCCGTGAAATTTGGGAGCAAGCGGGGGGTAAAGTAGATGCCTTCGTGGCTACTCAGGGAACAGGGGGAACGATTACCGGGGTAGGGAGATATATCAGAGAAAGAAACCCTGAGGTGCTTCTCTATGCTGGCGAGCCTGCTGAAGCACCGATGTTGGCAAGAAGATTATGGGGCTCCCATCGGATTGAGGGTATCGGTGACGGATTTGTTCCGCGAAATCTGGACGTAAGTTTACTCAATGGTATTTCCCTATCCACTTCAGAAGAGGCCATTGAAATGGGGAAGAGGTTATCTTTGGAAGAAGGATTATTTTGCGGCATCTCATCGGGGGCAAATGTAGTTGGAGCTATCAAGCTGGCCAAGCGACATCCAGAGCTTAAGGTAATCGTTACAATGCTCAATGATACCGGGCAGCGTTACTTTTCCACTCCATTATGTGGCGTTGAAAAGCATATTGAGATTCCCGAGAGAGAGCACAACTTTGATGATTATACTATAGCGGAACTTGATAAATATCAGGCGGGCTGGGAGATTATCGAGTGAGAAAGAGCTTTACCTTCTGGGGGAGACAGGTCAAGGTTATGCAGGATTTTGAGATGTTTCAGAGCTAGGGAGGGAAAATGAAAACAGATATAGAAGGAGAGGTTCTGAAACTCATCGAAAAAAGACGAAACGAAGTCATTGAATTTCTTGGGAAATTAGTATCTTTTCCTACTGTGACCGGTGACGAATCCGAAATTCAGAAGTTTATTGCCCGCCAGCTTGAAAGTATGGGCCTTGCCGTTGACATATGGGAACCTGAGCATGAGGAGCTAAAGAAACATCCTGCCTATGTTCCCGTCGAACGTGGATATGTGAACCGCCCGAATGTTGTCGGAATATATAAAGGGACAGGAAACGGAAAGTCTTTAATTCTCAACGGCCATGTTGATGTCATCCCTCCGGGGCCTTTAGACGCCTGGGTGCACCAGCCATGGGCAGGAGATATTGAAGGGAATCGGTTGTATGGAAGAGGGGCTTCAGATATGAAGAGTGGTTTGGCAGCAATGACAATGGCCTTGGATTGCTTAATACGTTTGAACGTCAGGTTGAAGGGAGATGTAATTCTTGAATATACAGTAGATGAAGAGCAGAGTGGAAACGGAACACTGGCTTGTGTAATGAGGGGGTATCAGGCTGATGCTGGTATTTGTTGTGAGACCAGCAGCCTTCATGTTCAACCGGCTTGCATAGGGCGGATTTGGTTTGAAATCTCCGTTCGGGGGAAACCAGCTGGAATCCAGAGGAGGTGGGAAGGGGTAAACGCGATAGAAAAGGGATACGCAGTTGTGGGAGCTGTTTCGAGCCTTGAAAATATCAGGATTAATGCATTGAAACACCCTCTCTATCCTGATAATCGAAGTACGCTTCCCTGCATGGTCGGTATGTTTCAATCCGGCACGTTTGCCAGTGCGTTCCCTGATACCTGCCTGCTTAAAGGGAGTATCGCTACTCTGCCTGGAGAAGACACAAATGAGGTGAAACGAAGCTTTGTTGAACATATCCTGGCTTTCTCACAGACAGACCCCTGGCTCAAGCATAGCCCACCTGAAGTTAGATTTGTGGGCTATTGTGGTGACCCTGCCGAAATATCTCCGGAACATCCGATCGTCAAAGCCGTGAGTGAAAAATTTACCGTTGTCACCGGGGAAAAGCCTCAAATTACCGGCAGACAGGGAGCAGCTGATACCAGATACCTTATAAAATACGGTAATACGCCGACAGTAATTTTTGGCCCGGGCTTGACAGAGCAGATGCATGCCACCAATGAGTGGGTGGATATTAACTATCTGATTGATGCTACCAAGATTTTGTCTCTGACCATAATGGATTGGTGTGGTTATGAATAGAGAGCGGTTATGCCCATCTCCGGACCGGGTCTCTCCGGGAATTCCGCCATTGTTCTCGTTCCGATAGACAAGTGATGCACTTGACAAAGCGAGGAGTAGTGTTATAATCCTTCTTTGAGGATTTGGAAAGCTAACCAATTGTTAAACACAAAGATTGCCCAACGCTTATGAGGTTAGCATCTATAGAGAAGTAGCCAAAAAATCCCTTAACCACGCTCAACCGCACGGAAAAGCCAGATGCTTTGTCCAAGTTGTTGAAGCTCGGGCTACTAATGTATAATCGCAGAGGCGGGAAAGCATACTGACGGCGGATTCAGCAGTACAGAATCCTGTTCTGCAATGCTGTGCTACCTGATGGAACTCAAACTTCGACGGCATGCGAACTCAGAGTAGGGAGCGAAAAGTGGATTTTCTCTATGAAAAAGCGAGGTCTCTCAGGGAGGCGTTGGAGCTAAAATCCAAATATAGAGAGAATGCAGTATTCATTGCCGGCGGTACGGCTCTCCTGGTTGACATTAGAAATGATGTTTTAAAGCCAGAACCCGAGGCTGTTATCGATATATCTGCTCTTGATGAAATAGACTACATAAGACAAGAAGGCAGCCAGATAAGCATAGGCGCTGTAACCAAAATTTCGGCACTTCAGAAATCCCCGATAGTGCAGAAAAGTGCCCCTATTTTATCCCAGGCTTGTAAGCAATTTGCTAACCCGTTGATCAGGAACCGGGCAACCCTGGGCGGTAATCTAATCAACGCTTCACCGGCTGCTGATATGGCAACTCCTTTGCTAACACTCGGAGCGACAATTTTATTGAAGAGCATCGATGGAGAACGTACGATACCTGTAGAGGAATTCTTTTCAGGGGTGAAAAGGACCAATCATAGAAATGATGAATTACTTGCCGGGGTAAGGTTTAACGAGACTCAGGGGAAGAGATGCCAATTCCTAAAAATGGGGCAGAGGAATGGGACGGCCATATCTCTTGTTTCTCTTTCGCTTATGTTCGATGTAGCAGATGGCGTAATCAAAGATGACCTGAAGCTCGCCCTGGGGTCAGTGGCGCCAACGCCTATAAGAGCATATCGGACTGAGGACGCACTCCACGGTGTTGGACCTTCGCTGGAGAATATAAAGCGAGCGGGCAATATATTGAAGGACGAGGTAAATCCTATAAGCGATGTCAGAGGGTCTGCGGAATACAGGCGGGAGATGTCTGCCGCACTATTGCAAATTGCTTTTCAAAATCTCGGTTACGGTGAATCATAAGAGAAGCAGAGATGAGCGAAATTAGAGAGATAAAAGTAAAGGTCAATGGCGAATGGGTCACCGGGCTGGTCAAACCAGGTATGACACTGCTGCGGTTCTTAAGAGATAACGGCTTCACTGAGGTAAAGAAAGGATGCGGTGCGGGAGAATGTGGTGCTTGTACCGTGCTCCTTGACGGTGATGCTATTACATCCTGTCTCGTTCTGGCCTTGCAGGCAGATGGCAGGGAGGTAGTCACCATCAAAAAGAAAGACGACCCACTCCTGGAAGCCCTAAAGGAGGCCTTTGTCAGCCATGGTGCTGCGCAGTGTGGTTTTTGCACACCGGACATGATAATGACTGCCAAATGGTTGCTGCATGAGAACCCCAGGCCAACCCGGGATGACATACGGGACGCTTTGTCTGGTAATTTATGCCGGTGTACTGGCTATCAAAAGATTGTTGATGCTATCGAGTATGTTTCAAGAGACCTATAAGGAAAGTTTATAAAAATGGAATACAAACATAAGGAAGGGCGGACATTTCATTCGATAGGAAAGAGGCTGGACGGCATTGATGATAAAGCCAAGGTCTCCGGGAGTGTCATTTATGCAGATGACTTTGTCATGGAGGGAATGCTCCATGGTAAGGTCTTCAGGAGTGTGAAAGCCTCAGCAAGGATAAAATCTCTGGATACTACCGCTGCTAAAAATCTTCCTGGCGTGGCCGCTGTAATCACCGCGGAAGATGTTCCGAATAACCGTGCCGTTACCGGTGCTGTAGGTCAGATGACCGAGATGGGTCAAGCGCAAACGGTTCATCGCTATGTCCTTGCTGAAGACAGGGTGAGGTTCTATGGCGAGCCTATTGCCCTGGTCGCAGCTGAAGACCCTGATATTGCCGCAGCAGCCTTGAAACTGATAAAGGTCGAATATGAGGACCTCCCTGGCGTATTTGATACCGAGGAAGCGATGCAAGAGGATGCCCCCAGAGTGCACAATGGATCAAATATCATAACCCATTGGGGGCTGAGAAAGGGAGATGTCGGTAAGGGTTTTAGCGAGGCTGATATTATCGTTGAGAATACATACACTTCGCAGTTCCAGGAACATGCTCATATTGAACCCGAATCCGGGGTAGCCTGGATAGATGATGATGGTGTGGTAAATCTGAGGGTCGCCACTCAAGTTATCGAGCAATACGTGGAGATAGCTCATATTTTAAGGATACCCGAAAGCAAAGCGCGGATTAGAGGCACTCTGATGGGAGGAGGATTTGGGGGCAAGGAAGACCTGACAGTCGAACCTTATATTGCTTTGCTTGCCTGGAAGACCGGCCGACCGGTGAAGTTGACTTACGAGCGGGAAGAGATGATGTACGGGAGGCATAAGCGGGTTCCATGCAAGATGTACTATAAACACGGCGCTACCAAAGATGGTAAATTGGTGGCCATGGAGGCAAGGATAATCGGGGATAGCGGAGCCTACGTATATCTTAGCCATTGGGTTCTCCTTTACTGCGCCGTCCTCTCCACAGGGCCGTATTATATTCCGAACATCAAGGTTGACGCCTATCCCGTATTGACAAACAACATTTATACCAGTGCCTGCCGGTCATTTGGAACAATGCAGGTGGCAATCGCCTACGAATCACAGATGGATATACTGGCAAAGGAACTGAAGATGGATGCGGCAGAATTGAGGGTCAGGAATTACCTGAAGAAAGGTGATGAAACCGGGACCGGGTATCGCATTGAGTCCGAAGTCATGTTGACACAGACGCAGGAGGCTGTCCTGAAAGCCCTTGGAGACCGAACTGAGCCCAATGCACAGCATATAAAAGTAGGAAGAGGTTTCGCCAGTTGCTGGTACCCCTACGGTAGGCAGTGCCGAATGCACGATGCTTCGTCTGCCTGGGTTGGGATGGAAATGGACGGAAGTGCCGTCGTGCGATGCGGAATCCCTGACCTTGGTGGTGGACAGAGGGAGTCATTACGACAGATAACCTCTGAACTGCTCGGTGTTCCTCTGGAGAAAATACATGTAATATCGGCAGATTCACAGGTTACCCCGCTGGCCGGTACAGTGACGGCCAGCAGAGCTTTATTTATGTCTGGAAACGCTGTGAAAATGGCGGCAGAGGCTATCCGACATGACCTGCTTCAAAAGGCATCAGAGTTGCTTAAGGTGGATTCTGAAGACCTGGATATTTGGGATGATGAGATATTTGCCTTCAGCGACCCAAAGACAAGGATACCTCTATCACAGGTGGTCAAAGCTGCCAAGGGTGAGGGTAATCGTCTAGAAGCTCTGAGGACCTTCAGAGCTCCGGCGACAAAACCAGTTACCTCGGACATATTGGAGGGTCAGATATTTTCTGATTTTACCTTTGGGTCACAGGCAGTTGAAGTTGAGGTGAATACGTTGACTGGCAGGGTAAATGTAATCAAGGCGGCCAGTGCTTTTGATGTGGGTACGGCTATCAACCCAAAGAGAGTAGAGGGTCAGATAGAAGGTGGGATGACACAGGGGGTGGGATTTGCCCTGATGGAGGAATTCATTGAAAGGCAGGGCATACCGGAGACCGATAGTCTGAGGACATATCTGGTGCCTACGTCAAAAGATATCCCGGATATTAAATCAATAGTGATGGAGTCCCACTCTGGTAAAGGTCCGTTCGGGGCTAAGGGGATTGGTGAACCTACTATTGTGCCTACAACGCCGGCGGTACTGAATGCTATCTACGATGCCGTAGGTGTGAGAATTAAGAAGACCCCCGCCACCTCTGAAAAGGTATTCTATCATTTGAAGGAAGGCGAGAAATAGCATAGCGGCTGAACCCTGCCCAATTGTTGTACGGTCTGGTTTAGGCTTGCTGTCGAGAAGCAGCTTCCTTAAGGTGATTCTTTCAGCTGGAGGGTCTCTTTGTTATCCACCAGTTTTTCAGTCATTAATGCCTCTATCTCTTGAGGTAACCGGTTACGCCGAGACAAAGTAGTGTGAAAGATAAATGGCTCAATGTTTAGCTGACTCAAAAACGCGGAAAGGAGCTCCTTGCGGATAACCAGAACGCAGTTTCTGACTTTTCCGGTTCTGATTAGCTCGATGACCTTGACGAAACCTTCTCCTCTGAGTTCCAAATGGCCGATTTCATCAACCACAAGGATTGCCGCACAAGTTCCCTTATCTATTGCCTGAATTCCAAAGTCGATACCCTCTGGATTGAAGAAATACCTGGCAGTGCGTGGGCCATCATACACATTATTGATGCTGCCCAGCGTTTCCCTTTGCCCGGATTGGATATCTTCCACGATGATGCTTCCGTCCGCCGTCTTGTAGGTTAAAATACCGCCGCACGTATATCCTCGGCTTTGCAGTACTTCAACAAGCCTGCGGCAAACCGTGGTTTTACCAACACCTATGGTGCCAGTAACGACAATGACCATGTTCCATTTAGAGCCCAGCCATGATGACTATAGCACTGACTCCCCAGCAAAGACATATGATGGCTGCCGATGTAGCGTAGTAGAGGGGTCTGCTTATTGAGACAGAGAGGGTTTTAGCCGCCAGCTTTTCGCCTACCAGATAGCCCAGAGGTAGGAATATGCTGAAGAAAGCGGCCTGCACTACACCCTGATTTGCGATAAAGCCCCCAACACTACTAACACCCGTGCGTTCAAAGAGAGGAGCATTCATTACATATACAGCAAAGTATACATAGACGGTGGCACTCCCGAGGCCAGCCAGGAACCCGGTTCCGATACCTGCAAAAGCGTTCTTAGCAATTCTGTTCATCATGAAGGCGGCTACAAGACTCACGACAAGCGACTCAAGAATAATTGCCATAGCCGGATTTATTATGTAGATAGCACTGATGGGTACAAAGAGAAACCAGACATTGAGCAGCTTAAATGAAGCCGCCACGATTCCTATGCCTGGTAGCATAATTGGCTTTCTGTAAATGGCCAGCGCCGTGCCCATAATAGCCACCCCGATACCACTCATGATAGCGCCTTTATTCGGAAATATAATCATATTTAAAAATCCGCCCAAGGTAGCCTCAAAAAACCCCCAAACGGAGCCGAATACCAGAATCGCGATGATTACATGTATTGACTTTATTCGCCTGTTTTCAGTGTCTTCCTTCATGTAGTTTACCTCCCAAGCATTCATTATCTAACTTTATTGAGTAGTAGCTTTCCACGGTGTCGATGTCAATGCAGACACTTTCACAATCAACGGCCACCTCAAAGATGTCCTCAGGGTGCTGTGCAATTATTTGCCGCCCTCCTATATCACCCTTTAGTTGTAGTAGTTGTTCCTTATATGTCATAGCAAAGATAACCGGGTGTCCTCTCCTACCTCGGTATGTTGGGATGACGATGCCTTTATCACAGCCAGAGAATTCATCTATCAGCCTGCTGATAGTCTGGCTGTTTATAAGCGGTTGATCACCTAAGGCAAGCATAACCGCTTGGGTTTGGTCACCAACCAGGCTTAGCCCAGCTATTATGGAGGCACTCATCCCTTGCTCATAATCAGGGTTTATCACCCACCTGACCGGTTTAGCGGCCAAGACCTTTCCTACTTCTTCAGCTCGGTATCCCACAACCACGATAACTTCGTTTGCCTTGGAGTCTAAGAAGTTGTCAACGGTCTGTTCCAATACCGTGCTTTGCCGCCAGCGCATGAGCTGCTTCAGTCTGCTCATGCGCTCTGATCTGCCCGCCGCCAGGATTATCGCCGAGATCATTATTTACTTCCCTTACTTCTCAATACCTCCAAGATCTTATCCGGCGTTATTGAGATAGTAAAAATTCTGACACCAAGGTTCAACTTTGTCAATCAAGGTCCAATCTACTCCTCCCCCACTCTCTACTCCTCCCCCACCCTCTTCTTCATCTCATACAGCTTGTTCAGGGCTTCCAGGGGGGTCATGACGTCCAGGTCCAGTTTTTCCAGTTCCTCAAGGAGGGGGGACCTGGGTGTGAGGAAAGATATCTGCTGCGCCGTCTCCTTGCGGCGTTTCCTCGATAATGGCTTTGCCGTGCGGCTGTCGCCCTCTAAATCTTCCAGAACCTCGCGGGCGCGGTGGACAACGGAGCGGGGCAGGCCGGCCAGCTGGGCAACGTGGATGCCGTAGCTGCGGTCGACGCCGCCAGGGGCAATCTTATATAAAAATATGACCTCCCCACCCTCCTCCCGCACCGCCACGTTGAAGTTCTGCACTCTCGGTAAGTATCCTGCCAGCTCCACCATCTCGTGGTAGTGGGTGGCAAAGAGCGTCTTGGCCCCCAGTCTGGGGCTGTTGTGGATATACTCGGCCACCGCACGGGCAATGGAAAGGCCGTCGTAGGTGCTGGTACCCCGCCCGATTTCGTCCAGGATGATAAGGGAGCGAGGGGTGGCGTTGTGCAGGATGTTCGCCGTCTCGATCATCTCCACCATGAAGGTGGACTGTCCGGCGGCGATGTCTTCCCCGGCGCCGATGCGGGTGAAGATGCGGTCGACGATTCCTATAGTGGCCTGCTCCGCGGGCACAAAGCTGCCCATCTGCGCCAGCAGCACAATCAGCGCCACCTGCCTCAGGTAGGTTGACTTGCCCGACATGTTCGGGCCGGTGAGTACGATAAGCTGGGCGTCATCATTCGATAGATACGTGTCGTTGGGCACGAAGTGGGCGTCAACCAGCGTCCGCTCCACCACGGGGTGTCGGCCCTGCCCGATATTAATCTCGTTTCCCTCGTTCAGGGTGGGGCGGACATAATGGCAGCGCACGGCGACTTCGGCCAGGTTGGAGAATACATCGAGATGAGCGAGGGCAACGGCTATCTCTATAATGCGCTCGCCCTCCGCCGCCACCTGCCGGCATACCTGCTGAAAAAGCGACGTCTCAAGGTCGATGATGCGGTCTTTGGCGTTTAAAATCAAAGACTCATACTCCTTCAGTTCGGCGGTGAAAAACCTCTCTCCGCCGACCAGCGTCTGCTTGCGGATGAAGTCGTCGGGCACCTGGCTCAGATTGGGCTTGGACACCTCAATATAGTAGCCGAACACATTGTTGAAGCCGATTTTCAACGATTTTATCCCCGTTCGTTCCCTTTCCCTACGTTCAATGCTGGCCAGGTACTGTTTGGCGTTTCGAGAAGTCTCGCGCAGTTTATCCAGTTCCTCGGAAAATCCCTGCCTGATTACCTCCCCCTCGCCCATCGTCGAGGATGGCTCATCCACCAGCGCCCGGGCAATTAAATCGACCGCTTCCTGACAGGGTTTGAGCCCGTCTTTCAGCCAGTCAATATGTTTTTCCCCTTCTTCCGCCAGTATCCCTTTTATTTCAGGTATCGTCTCAAGGCTGCGGCGCAGGGTGACCAGCTCGCGGGGAATGGCAACGGCGCCCCGTATCCGATTGGTCAACCTCTCAAGGTCGGACACATCACCGAGCAATGATATGGTCCGGGTGCGCGCCAGAGTATGGTCGCTGAACCAGTCGATGGCGTCCTGCCTCTGGTTTAGTTCTTTTATGTCAAGTAATGGTTGTCCCAGCCAGCGTTTGAGCAGCCGACCGCCTCCTGCCGTCCGAGTCAGGTCGATGACTGACAGCAGTGAGCCAGTGACGGCGCCGGTACGGCTTGCCTGAAATATCTCCAGGTTTCTCTGCGTCTGCACGTCCAGCGCCATGTACGATTCTGCGGAATAGGTTGACAGGCCGGTAATCTGCCCGAGGCCGCTTTTCTGCGTTTCCTGAATATAATGGACGGCAGCACCGGCGGCACTTACCGCCAGCGATAGATTTGCACAGCCAAATCCCTCGAGGGTCTTCACGCCGAAGTGGTCGAGTAGTATCTGGCTTGCCACCTCGTTCTCATACCAGTAATCGTCGAGCCGGGTTACCGGCATGGTCAATGCCAGAGTCGACAGGTCTGTATTCTGAGCGGCTATTATCTCCGCAGGCCGGAGCCTTTCCAGTTCCGTAGACAACCGCGATAACGGCAGCTCGGCGACCGCGAATTCGCTGGTGGTGATATCCACGTAGGCAAGCCCTGCCCTATCCTCCCCCATCGTCAGACTGACAAGGTAATTGTTCTTCCGGCTGTCGAGAAGGCCCGGCTCCACCACTGTGCCCGGCGTGACCAGCCGGACTACCTCCCGCTGCACCAGACCTTTCGTCTCGCCCGGCTTGGTAACCTGCTCACAGATAGCCACCTTGTAGCCGCGATTTATCAGCCTGGCCAGATAGTTGTCCAGTGCATGATAGGGAATGCCCGCCAGCGGCACCTTATTCCCCTTGCCCATCTCCCGGGAGGTCAGGACGATTTCCAGCTCGCGTGACGCGATTCTGGCATCCTCATCAAAGGTCTCGTAGAAGTCGCCGAGGCGGAAGAGGACGATGGCGTTGGGGTATCGTCGCTTTATCCTGAGGTACTGTTGCCGGATTGGCGTGGCACACTCGCCCATGGTAAGCCTATTCTACTAGAATTGGGGTGTAAAAAAAAGGGAAACGATACATCGCTTCCCTCTATATATAAAGCGGGCGGCCGGATATACCAGCCTTCAGTCCCTGGCCTTAACTTCGACCGGGAGCTTTCCCGCTTCCGCCTCTGCTTTTGGGAATCTGAGCAGTGGGACCCGACTTAAAGCCACACCGAGCCCGATGGCACCGAGAACCGTGCTCAGGATTCTTTCCATTCCCGGCATGGGCTGCAGCCAGGTGAATATCAGAATAAGTGTGCCCGAGATACCAAACAGAACCATTAACAACACGCTCAGCGACCTGTCCATCTTCATTTTTCGCCTCCTGCCCTGTTATCTTTCACTATGTATAACGTGAATGGAATAATTTGGTTAGCTCTATATACTAAAATTTTGTAATTTGCTACAATCAGTCCGGTTACGGTAAATGAACATCAATCAACTTCTGGTAGCTCAACGTAATATCGAATGACGAAAGGGGGCAGCATGTTAGTAAAAGATAAGGTGGCCATTGTCACCGGTGGCAGCAGAGGCCTTGGCAAGGCGATTGCGATGACCCTGGTCAAAGAAGGGGCCAGGGTATCAATATGGGGGCGAACTCCTGAACCGCTGGAGCAGGCAGCCAAGGGCATAAGAGCGGAGGGCGGAGAAGTCCTGGCCATAAGAACCGATGTCTCGGACAGCGCTCAGGTAAATAACTCGGTGCAAAAGGTGCTTGATACGTGGGGGAAAATAGATATCCTGGTGAACAACGCCGGCGTTTTACCCCAGCTGACCGGCCTTGCCGACCCTTCCAAGGCGAACCCGTTCCTCGACATGACCGACGAGAGCTGGGCGGAGGAGATTGCCACCGACCTCAGCGGCGTGTTCTACTGCATGCGGGCGGTCATCAAACCGATGATTGAGCAGCATTCGGGGAGGATTATCAACATCGGCTCGCTGGCCGGAGTAGCCGGCGGCTATTTCTCCACCCCCGCGTACTCGGCCTCCAAAGCCGGCCTGATGGGCATGAGCATGCTGGCGGCCAGGTGGCTGGGAAAATACGGCATCACCATTAACGTGGTCAACCCCGGACCGATAATGACAGAGGGCGCCGCCTTTGGTCCGTCGCAGCTTGAAGCCCTCGGCAAGACAATACCGTTCCGCCGCGGCGGCGTGGAAACGGAGGTACTGGGCAAGCCCGAGGACATCGCCAATGCCGTGCTCTATTTTGCCTCCGACCTCTCATCATTTGTCACCGGAACAAGAATAAATGTGCTCGGCGGGCAGCATATGGGGTAAAAAAAAAAGAGGGGCGGAATGCCCCTCTTCCACTCCTTAATTAGAATAAACTTATTTATCCCTTTAAATACTTATCGATATCCGCCGCCGCCCTTTTCCCCGCCCCCATGGCGCTGATGACCGTGGCCGCGCCGGTGACAATGTCGCCACCCGCCCAAACTTTGTCCTTCTTTGTCCGTCCCATTTCCTCATCGGCCACCACAGTGCCCCGATTGCCGGTCTCCAGGCCGGGCGTCGTCTGGGCAATGAGAGGATTGGGAGTGGTGCCCAGCGCAATGATAGCCACATCAACATCTATCTTGAACTCGCTGCCCTCCTTGACGACGGGTCGTCTCCGACCGCTCTCGTCGGGCTCACCGAGCTCCATCTCGTGGCACTCCATCTGGCAGACGTTGTTCTGCTCGTCACCGATGAACTGCTTGGGGTTGGTCAGCAGCTTGAAGATGATGCCCTCCTCCTTGGCATTCTCCACTTCCTCGCGCCGGGCGGGCATCTCCGCTTCAGAGCGACGGTAAATAATGTACACTTTCTCGGCGCCGAGTCGAAGGGCACAGCGCGCCGAGTCCATAGCTACATTGCCGCCGCCAATCACAGCCGCCTGCCGGCCTATCCTTACCGGCGTATCATATTCAGGGAACTGGTACGCCTTCATCAGATTGACCCGGGTGAGAAATTCGTTGGCCGAATAGATGCCATTCAGGTTCTCGCCGGGGCAGCCGAGGAACATGGGCAGACCGGCACCCGTCCCCAGAAAAACGGCTTCATAGCTATCTTTAAGCAATTCGTCAATGGTCACCAGCCTGCCGACGACCGAATCCAGCTTTATCTCCACGCCCAGTGAAGCGACGTAGTTCACCTCACCCTGCACAATGCCTTTCGGCAACCTGAATTCGGGGATGCCGTACATCAACACACCGCCGGCCACGTGCAGGGCTTCAAAGATGGTCACCGCATGACCCAACTTGACCAGGTCAGCTGCCGCCGTGAGTCCCGCAGGCCCGGAACCGACCACCGCCACCTTCCGGCCACTCGACGGGGCGGGATTCACCGGCAGAACCCCCATGTGCTCCCGCTCCCAGTCGGCCACATAGCGTTCCAGACGCCCGATGGCGACCTGCCCGCCTTTTTTGGCCAGCGTGCAGACCTCCTCGCACTGCGTCTCCTGGGGGCAGACCCGCCCGCAGATTCCGGGCAGGGCGTTCTTGCTCTTCATTATCCTGACGGCCTCTTCCATGTTGTCATCGCGGATGGCGAGGATGAATTCGGGGATATCCACCTGCACCGGGCAGCCTGCTTTGCAGGGGTATTTGGGGCACTGGATGCAGCGCCCGGCTTCCTCCAGAGCCTGCTCCCGACTATAGCCCAGCGCCACCTCGTTGTAGTTCTTCGCCCTTATCTCCGGCTTCTGCCGGGGCATTTCCATGCGGTTCAGGTTAAGCTTCGCCATGCTTACTCCTTACCTCCGGGCTCCGACTTGCATTTCCCGTCACACTGACTCTGCCATCGCTCGAAAGAGTGCTTTTCTTCGTCGAGATAGGTCTTCTGCCTCGCCAGAAGCAGGTCCCAGTCCACCTGATGGCCGTCAAAATCAGGGCCGTCCACGCAGGCAAAGCGGGTAACCCCACCCACCGATACCCGACAGCAACCGCACATACCGGTGCCGTCAACCATAATCGGGTTCAGGCTGACGATGGTATTCACTCCGAAGGGCTTGGTGGTGAGGGAACAGAACTTCATCATGATGCTCGGGCCGATGGCAATGACCCGGTCTGCTTTATTATCACCTTCCAGAATCTCTTTCAGCGGTTCGGTGACCAGACCCTTGCGCCCATACGAGCCGTCATCGGTGGTAACGATAAGCTCATCGCTGACGTTGCGCAATTCGTCTTCCCAGAAGAGCAGGTCCTTGTTGCGCGCACCCAGTATGGAGACCACATTGTTGCCTGCCTGTCTCAGGGCCCGGGCGATGGGCATAATCACCGCCACAGCGAAGCCGCCCGCCACACAGCAGACGGTGCCGAATTTCTCAATTTCAGTCGGCTTACCCAGCGGCCCGACGAAATCGGCAATGGCATCGCCGGTGCCCAGCGTGGCCAGCCGGTTGGTCGTTGTCCCCACCTCCATGCAGACCACGGTCACGCTGCCTTCCTTCTCATCCCAGTCAGCCACCGTCAGCGGAATGCGTTCTCCTTTTTCATCGATACGGATAACGACAAACTGGCCGGGCCTGGCCTTTACGGCCACTTCTGGGGCTTCAAATTTGTAGAGATGGATGTTGGGCGTGAGGTCTTCTCGTTTCAGTATTTTGTACATTTACCACTATACCTCTCTGAATTTCAGCTCTAGACAGGTGTAATCAGGTGTGGAGTTAAGTAATATGACAATAAGAAAGCTATCTCCAGAATACCTCCGTGAGATAGCTGCCTACTGCTTTAATGTCCACCAAAAGCGTTTTCTGCTCCGCATAAACTTTATCATTAAACGATACTAGAATTCAAGCCTTTAATAGAGATACCTCACCCCCTGTGTCCCCCTCTCCTGAGAGGAGAGGGGGAGTGTATTAAAAGGAGGGGCTTTCGCCCCCTCTTAAACGCCCCTTAATAGCAGGACATCGGATAAGCCATTATAAGAACGATTTTATTTCTTTCAGCTTGATTGCTTCTTTAATAATTGTATCCGTGGAATTCCGCGTCTCCTTGTGTACTTCGTCAACTTCGTCTCTATAGCTTTTTAATAAAGCGGTAACTTTGGGGAAATCAGCAGGAAAAGTAGGTAATTCCAGGAAAGAAATGCGGTACTTGTCATTTATGTCAGCTAGGATTTGTAGTTCGCTGTTCAATTTGCTTATTGTTTTAGGTAAAAGAACTTCTTTATCTTTGAAATGTCTAGCTAGGATTATTCCTCTATTTCTTAGACTCAGAAAATCATTTGCTCTATTACCTGCAATTATAGAATAATATAACTTGGCACTTACTGCGTCTTTAGAAACTTGCTTTTCCTCTGATAAGTTTGAGATATTATATCTGGACTCACATTCTGCAAAAGAAAATATCCAATTTAATATATTATCTATAATATTTTGTCTATATTGTGTCTTCTGTATATTCCTCGTCTGGAGTATTGACCATACTCCCAAAAATAAAGCCACTATGATTCCAAGAAAAGTAAGGCCAGCGAGGATAGAGCTAATAATATCAGAGGTATTCATCAGAGACATTATAGCATTTCCCCCCTTCCCTTCATCAATTCCCAAGGGAAGGGGGTCAGGGGGATAGGTCACCACTAAAAATCCCCCTTAATCCCCCTTTGGTAAAGGGGGAACTAAGCGTCTCCCTTTCGTAAAGGGGGACAGAGAGGGATTTTCACGGGGAGGAAAATAAAAAGAGGGGCATTTTAACCCCTCTTTTCTTATCTGTAATCTAATATTAACTCTGAAGCAGGCCAAGCCCTCGACCATTAGTACGGCTTGGCTAAGAACATTACTGCCCTTACACTTGCCGCCTATCAAACAGATAGTCTATCTGCGGTCTTACTCCTTTCCCCCGAAGGGGAAGGATGGGAGATCTCATCTTGGGGTAGGCTTCGCGCTTAGATGCTTTCAGCGCTTATCCTGACCAGACGTAGCTACCCAGCGATGCCCCGGGCGGGACAACTGGCACACCAGAGGTCTGTCCCTCTCGGTCCTCTCGTACTAGAGAGAGCCCCCCTCAAATCTCCGGACGCCCACGACGGATAGAGACCGACCTGTCTCACGACGGTCTGAACCCAGCTCGCGTGCCGCTTTAATGGGCGAACAGCCCAACCCTTGGGACCTGCTCCAGCCCCAGGATGCGACGAGCCGACATCGAGGTGCCAAACCTTGCCGTCGATGTGAACTCTTGGGCAAGATAAGCCTGTTA
>JAHJTL010000037.1 GCA_018829775.1 Chloroflexota bacterium
CCTGAAAGGAGTGACTCCGCATCTAGATGCTAATTTAGGAACCAGGAAAACATGGGACCGGGGCCACTCGCTGTGATGCAGCCAACCTATAAAGAATTAAATTGCCAGGGGCTATTGACTGAACGCAGATAGTACGTTGTTACCTGTTAAAACGGTTGCGACATTGGGAGTTGGGTGCGAACCAACGGATATCGGGGTGATATAGGAGCCGGTTTTGGGCTTATATCCCGGCTTCGTCTTCTCACCAGTCTGAGTCACAATTTTATTAAGACCCCCCAGCCCTTTGGCAAGCCGGGGGGTCTCTCTTAGAACCGACTAACAGTCACCTGGTTAGTGAAATCAAGAGGCAGCTGTCTTTTGTTTGCCCACTGCTCTCAGTCTAGTTATGGCCAGGTAGACTAAAACGACAGCCAAGATAAAGAGGACCACAACAACGATTGACTGCACAATGTTGGCGGCGGCTATCGTTTTAAGGAACATAAACACCAGCGCCGTCAGGGTAACTGCCATCATGAAAACCATTGGATAAAGAACAAACTTGTTGTCCTTGCCAATCCTGGTCAGCCAGGCGGCAACAGCCAACAGCGCCAAAGAGGCCATAAGCTGGTTAGCCGAACCGAACAGGGGCCAGAGTGTCGACCATCCACCACTCAACGCCAGCCAAACAGCCAAACCCACGCCAATGGCGCCGGCCACCCAGCGATTGGTGATAAAGGTAACAATGGCTGAGGGTTTCCCCTCTTCCTTTTCGGTTAACTCCACAAGCATAAACCGGCACAACCGGGTGGCGGTGTCAAGAGTGGTCAGGGCAAAAGCGGCCAGAACCAGGCCACCGAAGCCTACGCCAACCGCCAGTGGAATCCCTATGCTGGTGAGGAAATTACCAACACCCTGCGAGAAGACACCTCCCCAGCCGACTTCTTTCAGGAGGGCAGTGTAGTCACCCAGAAGCAGGTAAGCCACGGTGATGAGGGCAATTACCGCCAGCAGGCACTCCAGCAGCATACCGCCGTAACCGATTCGCTTGATATGGACTTCGCTACTCAACTGCTTGGAGGTGGTCCCCGAAGAGACCAGGGAGTGGAAGCCGGAAATGGCACCACAGGCAACGGTAACGAAAAGTATGGGGAAGAGAAAGCCAAGGTCGGTCTCAAAGGAAGTAAAAGCGGGCAGCTTGATAGCCGGATTGGTAGCAAAAATAGCGATAACGGCGGCAATCAGGAAACCGTACAGCAGGAACGAGTTCAGGTAGTCACGGGGCTGCAAAATGATCCACACCGGCAGGCTGGCGGCAATAAAGGCATATGCCAGCAAAATAGGTATCCACCAAGTAAGTGACAGACTAATGGGAAACAGGACACCCAGCCACACACACAGAGCCAGAAGAACCACGCCGACTATGCTGCTCAGCAGCAGGGGTGCACCCCGCCGGAGGACAGTGTAACCAAAGATAATGGCGAGCACAATAAATAGTAGGGAAGCGGTGGCTACCGACGGAATGGCGGCGAAGGTCTTGGCAATGACAAAAGCAAAGACGGCCAGAACGAGAATCAGGGTGAGCCAGGCGAAGGCGGCAAAAAGCTTTTTAGCACTGACGCCAACATTCTCCTTGAGGATTTCAGCGATGCTCTTAGCCTTGTGACGGATAGAAGCATATAAGGATGCGGTGTCGTGCACGGCACCAATGAAGATACCACCCAGGACGATCCACAGAAATACCGGTATCCAACCGAACGCAGCCGCCACTATTGGACCTACAATCGGAGCGGCGCCGGCGATGGAAGCAAAGTGGTGACCCATCAGAACCGGCCCCCGCGTTGGGACATAGTCCACATCATCGCGCATAGTATAAGCTGGGGTTTTAGCTTTGGGATCAACCCCCCCCAGTTTTTTGATTATAAACGAGCCATAAGTCAGGTAAGCGATAATGAAGACAACTATAGCAATAACTATTAACACTATTGCGCTCATAAGCATTTACCCCCTTTTCTAGTATTTGGAGGCCAAAACATTCGGCCTCGATGACATGGAGTTTGGTTGGTAGCTTTTAATCACCTCCTTTCCTTTAGGGTTGGCGTAGACTTGACCTGATAAAAGGTCAACCAGCAGCAGACAAACCGAATACCAGCCGCGAAGTCCAAGCCAGAAGCTGTGGCTGTATTTGAATCTTGTCCCGATGTGAATGGCTTCGGGGTCAAACCCTCGCTCAGAAACCAATATCCCGGTCAGCACACTGGACATGTGTTCCTTATGGGGCTTGACCAGTTCGCCGGCAGCATTTACCAGGAAGGCGATGAAATCCTGGACTTTAGGCGCATAGATTTCAGCGGAATGACCCTCTATCAGACAGTATTCGTTGGTCTCCCAGGCACCGAGGGTCGCTTTTTTGGTGACAACAAACTTCTCGTTCCTAACGTGGCAGCAGGCATAAATGTCCAACCTACGGCCCAGAATAGTATAATCCGGGTAAATATCAAAATAAGCCTCGTATTTACGCCGTAAGCTTTCCAGATATTCTTCTAGTTTCATTTCTTCCTCCTCATTAAGGGCGGAAGAACTCTTTGCTTTAAGTCAAAGCTGGGGCAACACAAATACCTCTAACCATTTCCCATACCCGGAGAAATGATAGCTGAATATTACATCGCAAAATACCGCTTGTCAATAGGTATCAGGCTGTACAATGAATTATGTGGTAAAAAGTGACGTTTTGTTTAATCCCACTGGCCTGCCCCCCGAAAAGGAGTCCAGTTTCATATTAGACTGGAAAATAAGAAAGGGGCTGGTTGGTTCCACATCAGCCCCTTCCATGATTCGAATAAATACTATCGCTCCTAAGCTTTTCCAATTCTGAACATCTTAGTGCCACATGTGGGGCATACTCCTTGAGTGGCAGGCCTCCCATTCTTCATTGTGATAGACTTGGGATCTTTCATTTCCCTCTTAGTGCGGCATTTCATGCAGTACGCTTGCATTGGCTCACCTCCTCGGCTAGAAGAATTATATCACAAAAGGGAGCGCTAGAATTTACGCATGAGGTTTACGAATAGAACTGTGAACTCAAAAAAGGAAGGATTAAGTGTATCAACCAAATGCAAATAAAACCATCAGCCAAGACTATTGACATTGTGGCGATGAATAGTCTATCGTTCATGGTAAACCTGAAAAAGGAGGGAAATTGGAATACTTTAATCTTTCTGGAAAGGTTGCCATAGTAACTGGTGGCAACCGAGGAATTGGCTTTAGTATCGCAAAGGGCATGGCGGGTGCTGGAGCGGACGTCATTATCGCTAACCGGAAAGCTGCCGAAGGCCAGAACGCTGCTGACGCCATTAAAAAAGAGGGCTTAAAGGCAGCCGCCGTTCCCGTTGATGTGACTAGCATCCCCTCGATTTATGACATGGTCTCAAAAGTAATCAAGGATTTTGGGAAAATAGATATTTTGGTCAATAGCGCCGCTGTTATCACCAGAAAACCGGCAGAAGAATATCCAGAAGAAGAATGGGACCGTTTAATGAATACCAATTTGAAGGGAGTTTTCTACTGCTGTCAGGCCGTAGGAAGAGAAATGATTAAAAACAAAAAGGGGAAAATCATCAACGTCTCTTCCAATATCTCGGCCAGAGTACAAATAATTCGGGCAGCTTACGCAGTCTCCAAAGCCGGGTTGAATCATCTAACTCGTTCCCTTGCTTATGAGTGGGGAAAGTACAATATTAATGTTAATGCCCTAGCGCCAACTGTGACCATTACTGATATAAATCGAAAGTATTTCACAGAAGAACACCCTGAGGAATTACAAAAGTATATTGAGCAGACACCCATGGGCAGAATTGCTGAACCCGATGATTACATAGGCACTGCCATATATCTGGCTTCTGACGCGTCCAACTTCGTAACTGGTCAGGTTATATTTGTCGATGGTGGTATAACTCTTTAGGGTAATAGTCAACTAGTAATAATGTTCGGTATTCAGTTAGACTGCACCTTTGAAACTCAAGCAAATACAAGCCTTGTTTTGTCTCATTATTGCCAGCATGGCTTACCTACCGATTATTACAAAGCAATGAAGGCTCAAACTGAGCTTATCAGAACGTGTTATACCCTGGCCAGAATTTCGTTAATCTCTTCGTCGGTGAGCTTCACGTGCTCACCTTCCGCCAGCGACGCTTCAAAATCGCTATGAAGATTGAAGTCAAAAGTAATATCTCCGTCAGCGGGCATTCTTTGCCCAATGCATGGCTTAGTGGCAGGCCTGATGACTACATCCGGGTTATAGCCCCAAGTTATGTCATGTTGCCACTCTGGATGTGCACAGAGGAAAATCAGTTTACCCCGCAAGCCTGATGGTACACGAAACACGTTGGGTACAACCCAGTCAATTTTCAGGCCTACTTCCTCAAGAGCTTCCACAGCGTACATTTTCAGAATCCACGGATCAAAGTTTATATCTACATTACAATGGATATGGTCAGCGGGAGAGTCGTCTATCAATCTGAGCCATTTCTTAAAATGATCAGACTTGAAGTATTCGCGTATTTCAGCTTCTTCGTGTGGTCCCACACATTTGAAATCAAATTGCTTGTAATAGTCGTCCATGAACTTTTTACCCCAGCCCCACAGGTTATCTTCCTGAACGTCTTTGTACAGAGGAGTTTTATTCAGGTCTGCATCCGGCCGAATTTCTGCCGGCCCTATAAGCACATCCGGGTTGTAAAACCAGAATAACTCATAATTAGCCAGAAACCGGCGGGTTTTAGAGTCTACGGGCTGAACGTTGATAAACATGCCCACACCGGGAAGACCGGAGAATTGAATACCACGGTCCAGAACAATGCCCTTCAGCTTATGGTATGCCGTGAACAGCTTACGGAGTGACTCGGGATGGATACTATTTTCCACGTATATATGCATATGGTACATCGGGTCGTCTGTCTGAGTGAGCATCTGCATAAACCTGTGCCACTGGTCTGATTTAAAATAGCCAACAATGCTCTCCACAACATTCTTTCTTGTCACTGTTCTACCTCCTTTTATCAATAGATAGTCGTGATTTATTCACTTACTGACACCTTTGTTTGCCCCGTAGCATCAAGGCACAGCCTAGCGATAGATATTCTAGCCAGTTGCATTACCTCCTGTCAAGCCCACTCAATTGGGAGCGGAAGGGACATGAATCGGGGCCGTCTCTGGCTAATAAGGTGAAGATTGCAAAGATATTGAACCACACTTCACATTTCATCCTGCTGGTGTTCTATAACTACGCTAAGAAACCACCATCGACCACAATGGTTTGTCCTGTAATATACTGTGATGCTTCTGAGGCCAGGAAAAGTGCGGTTCCCATAAGATCACGTGGTTCCGCTAAATAGCCAAGTGGAATCTCCGCCTCGATCTGCTGGCGGGCATTGAGATCGCTCCATAAGAACTCGTTGATCTTGGTCTTAATCCAGCCGGGAGCAATAGCATTTACCCGTATGTTGAATCTAGCAAACTCCAAAGCCATCACTCTGGTCAGCATAATGACACCTGCTTTAGAGACGCAGTAAGCAGCCCTATCCTGGCCTGCACTTATTCCTCTCATTGACGCTAGATTGATGATGTTGCCGCGTTGTTGTTCGATCATTTTCCTGCCTACCGTCTGCGAGCACAGATATATACCTTTGAGATTGGTATCCATTACCTGGTCCCAGTCTTCCTCACCGTGCTCAATGAACGGCGCTGTAAACAGTACACCGGCATTGTTGACCAGGATATCAATAACGCCAAATTTGTCTACCGCCGTCTGTACGAGCTTGTCCACGTCAGGTTTCTTCCTAATGTCTGCTGCTACAACCACTGGATGTCGACCGAACTTGCGAATCTCCTCGGCCACCTCCTCGAGGCTGCTATCCAGACCGCGACTAGAAACAACCACATCGGCACCAGCTTCAGCAAAAACCAAGGCAATTTCTCGGCCGATACCCCTGGAGCTTCCAGTAATGATAGCTACTTTATCTTTCAGGCTAAGATTAGGTAAACTCATTTCTCCTCTCCTTCTAATCCAATCCTAATATCCGTTTGTTATAATCCATGTCCATTCCCCCTCCGGTAAAATCGTCAAAGGCTGTTTTCGGGGTTTCAATGAGCATTGATTTGATGAATTCTGCTCCTTCTTGAGCTGCCTGGGCGGCATCCTTAACACAGCACTCCCACTCCAGCACGGCCCAGGAGCGGTAACCGACTTCAGTCAGTTTACCGAAAATCTGCCTGAAATCTATCTGCCCGTCACCCAGACTTCGAAAACGACCCGGCCGATCCCTCCAGCTTTGATAACCACCGTAGACGCCACTTCTCGAAGTCGGATGAAGCTCGGCGTCCTTAACGTGAAATGCCTTGATGTAATCCCCGTAGCAGGTTATATACCCGACATAGTCGATACATTGGAGGAGTAGATGAGAGGGATCGTAGAGTATCTTGACGCTCGTGTGATTTTTGGTTGCAGACAGAAAACGTTCGAAGGTGACCCCATCATGCAGGTCTTCTGCGGGATGAATTTCATAGGCCAAGTCAATACCATACTCCGCCGCGATATTGAGAATGGGTTGCCAGCGTTTGGCCAGTTCGGCAAAGGCCATATCTACCAGGCCCTGTGGTCTGGGTGGCCAAGGATAAACGTAGTGCCAGAGCAGCGCCCCGCTCAACGTTGGCATCACGCTGAGCCCCAGATTCCGGGAAGCCGCCAGACATTTTTTCATCTGCTCTACCGCCCATTCGGCTCGCGCCCTGGGATTCCCCCTGACCGAATTAACAGCAAAAGCATCAAACAAGGTATCATGTGCTGGATGGACGGCGACAAGCTGACCATATAGATGAGAGACCAGTTCTGTTATTTTCAGCCCTTGACACCTCCCTTTGAGTTCGTCACAGTACGTTTTAGATGTCGCCGCCTGATCAATATCTATTACCCGCTTATCCCAGGCTGGAACCTGAACTCCAAGGTATCCCAGGGACTTGGCCCAGCCAGTTATATTTTCCAGAGTATCAAATGGTGGTTCATTGCCTAAAAATTGGGACAGAAAAATCGCCGGTCCTTTTATTTGCGCCATAGACTCCTCCTTTTACCATAGTAGCTTAATATAATCTGTCACTAGATTATAAAGATAAAATCGTCCCGGTAACAATGCCAGCAATAAACACTAGCATATGCTTGGGAAATAGAGATTAAAAAGGAATGTTAAATGAGCCACCAACCAAGATTGAGTAAAATCCCTCAGAGATTTCTCAAACGGGGTTGACAAGCGTGTTAGAATAGTATTGTAGGTATCGGGTACGAGTATCGTAGGCGATTATTTATCATTGATGCTTTTGACTTATTGGTATCCTTCTAATGTAAGTATCAGTATATACTGCGGGGAAATGGAAAATTACTTTTGTTGGCGATTGTTCCAATTGAGTAATCGTCATTTTGTTTTTAAATCTAGCGGGAACTATATCGACTATCCGAGTCTTGCCGAAAGGCCAGTTTTCACCCTGTTCAAATCTAGGGTGCTTGCACCAGATTAATAAAAAGGGAGGTGATAATCTTCAGTAAAAAAATTAATACACGGCTAGGTTACAAAATCTTAGGAGGAAGTAAATCAGTGAAAAAGAAAATATTGTTGATTCCGCTGGCATTGTTTGGAGTGCACCCCTATGATTGGACAGATAGGGTTAGGAGAGTCTGGCGGGGTAACTCCTTATCCAAGCCGATGTTAAGTAGCTCCTCAAATTCATTCGGTGGCAGATAGCCCAGTGCC